>NZ_JBHVRW010000011.1:0-267103 GCF_042885475.1 Streptomyces sp. NPDC058051 | reverse complement strand
ACCAACTGACGAATCAACGTCCCCAGATCATCACTCGAACCACGCGACTTCGACGACAGACTCGTAAGAACCTGCGCCCCCATGTCGAACTTCATGCCGGCGTCTCCCCCGTCCCGTGCATGGGCCCATGCCACATTGAGCTGACGAGGGTACCAAGGTGCCCTGTGGTGTGACGAGTGTTTCACCCGGCACTGAAGCGGCGCGGGTTCGTCCCGGGAACCGCGGAGTTCGGTCCTGTCGTCCTCACGCGCGCCACACCACGGGCCACGGCCCACGTCCCCCACGCAAGGAGCAACATGAGCGTCCATGGCAGCACGCGTACCCGGAGCGGCAGCGGCATCGTTTCCTTGACGCCCCGCGGTTCCCGTACGGCTCTGCTGGACGGTGCGAAGGCGGTACTCGCCGTCGCGCTCGTCCTGGGTGCCGCCACTGCCTGCGGTCCGTCGTCCAGCAGCGGGAGTGACAAGGTCAGGGAGTGGAAGGTCGGCGACTGCGCCGGGCCCGACCAGAGCGAGTCGAAGGACGGCTACCAGGCACTGGACTGCGACGACGACAAGGCGACGATCAAGGCTCTCGAAATCAAGAGCGGCGCCATATTCTCCGACTCCATCCAGTGTCCGGCCGGGACGGACACGATCATCTCGGTGAAGGTCTCCTACGGAGGCAAGGCCAGTTCCGGCATCCCCACCAAGACCATCTGCGGCCGCAACCTCTCCGGCGACCACCCCGGTGACGCGGGCGCGGGCGGCGGCCAGTTGGTGAAGGGCGACTGCGTGGACGACAACGCCAAGGAAGTCCCCTGCGGCAGCGGAGGCAGCGGGGTGAACAAGGTGCTCGACCTGACGAAGACGGTCGAGGAATGCCCGGCAGGAACGGACAACCCCCTGGAGTTGTTCCCGAGCCCGGGCAGGCCGTACAACGCGATCTGCACCACCAAGTCCTGACGCCTCTCCATCACGCCGCGCCCACGGGCACCTCATCACGCCGCGCCCACGGGCACCTCACCACCGACGCGGCACGCCCCCACCACCGACGCGGAACAGGGCCGTCCAGAGAAAGGACTCGCCGAAGTACGCGGAGTCCGGCGGCTCGTCGTGCATGCGGCGGAGTTCGACCTCCGTCAGGTCGGAGAAGATCCAGCGCAACGACTCCGGCGTGTAGGCGAGCCCGCCCCGCAGTCCGGCCCGGTCGTAGAAATCGGCATCGGAGAGTTCGGAACCCATGCCCGCCTCACCGGCTGCGAAGCAGGTGAGGGCGAGATGGCCACCGGGGGCAAGGAGTGCGTCGAGGAGACCGAGGTAGCTGACACGGCGGTGCGGCGGCAGGTGGTGGAAGCAGCCGGAGTCGTAGATCAGGTCGTACGGGCCGGTCAGCCCGTTCGTCGCGAGGGCGAACGCGTCACCGCAGTGGAACCGGACGTCGGCCCCTGCCGCGCGGGCGCGGTCCTCGGCCCAGGTGATGGCCGCCCGGGACAGATCCACCGCGTCGACCTCGAAGCCCAGGGAGGCGAGGTGAAGGGCGTTGCGCCCCGGGCCGCAGCCGAGGTCCAGGGCGCGGCCCGGGGCGATCAGGCCGCGGTCCGCGTACGAGACGAGATTCTCGTCGGGTTTCGCCACGAAGAACGGGACCGGCCGGGTCCGGTCCGCGTAGAAACCGTCCCACCACGACGCCCCGTCCGCGGTCCACCGGTCGGCCTCCCGGGTGAACAGCCCGTCCAGGAGGCTCAGTACGTCGTCCACCGTGCGTATGTTCCGGTCCATGCGGATTCGATCTCCTCTCCAGGAGGCGAACAGTAGAGCTGTTCGGCAGCGGAAACCCGGCCGGGCCGAACCGGTGAACGCCATCGGCGGGCTCCCGATGGCCCCGCGTGAGTGGGGCGGCAACCCCCCATCGCCCGCGGGTCGTTCGGCTGCGCGCACCCCCGTGACGTGGCGTGAAGAGGGGTTCTGCGGGTTCGCCGAGGGGTGTTTCTCGGTTCAGGGACGGCCGCTCGGAGTGTGCGTGTTCCGGATCGAGGTGCGTGGGGGGCTCGGGAGGTCCGAAACGGCGAACGCCTCGTATGTGTCGTCCGCCGGACCGTCCCGCGGCCTTCGGCGCGGGCGCGGGAGCGAAGTCGAAATTCAGACCGTAGCAGCAACGGTTCGATGCGCAATCGGACTTGATCGAGCTGCCGCCCTACGCGTGCCCGAACGCGTGGCGGACACCCCACCGACGCGGCGGAGAGTGGAGAGTGGGGGCAGCGGTACGGACGACGAAGGAGGACCGATGGTGGGTGTCGTGGCGAACCAGCGGAACAGAGCGGTCGGACAGACTCTGGAGGGACCGGGAGCGCGGGACCGACTCCTGGAAGCCGGACGTCAGTTGTTCGCCGCGTACGGATACGCGCACACGAGTGTCGAGGATCTGTGCGAGAAGGCGAAGGTTCCCGTCCACGTCTTCCAGCAGGAGTTCGTCTCGCGGGAGGTGCTCCTGATGGCGATCTACGACGAGGTGGCGACGCACGGGCTGCGCGCCGCCGAGAACGCCCTGATGGCCGAGGGCATGGAGGACTGTCCGACCGCGCGGCGGGTCCGGCTGCTCTTCGACGCCTATGTGAAGGCGGTCACCGAGGACCCGTGCACGGCGCGGGTGGCGTTCGTCGAGGTGCTGGGCGTGAGCCGGGAGGTGGACAACCACCTCGCGACCTGGCAGGCGATGTGGATCGACTTCCTGTCCTCCGAAGCCGAGCGTGCCGTGCGACGCGGCGAGGCGGAGCCGAGCGACCACATCGTGACCGTCACGGTGCTGAACCACGCGGTGGACGAACTCATGGCCCACCACGGACGCCGGCCACGGCAGGTCGACGCCGAGTGGCTGACCGATGAGCTGACCCGGCTCTCGCTCGCCATGATCCTGCCGTCCTGACACGCCCCGTTGCCGGAACGGCAACCCGGTAGGGCGAATAATGGGGAGATGGAAGAAGACGGCGACCGGCCGGGGCGCGAGGCCCCCGCGGACGACGAGATCGCGACCGTCCTGACGGGGGTCGGCCCGCGGCTGCGCGCTCTGCGCCAGGAACGCGGTACGACCCTGGCGCAGCTCAGCGAGACGACCGGGATCTCCCTCAGCACCCTCTCCCGCCTGGAGTCGGGCGGCCGCAAACCCACGCTCGAACTGCTGCTGCCCCTGGCCAGGGCCTACGGCGTGCAACTGGACGAACTCGTCGGTGCCCCCGCCACCGGGGATCCGCGCATCCACTTCCGCCCCTTCACCCGGGACGGCATGACGTTCGTCCCGCTCACCCGGCACTTCGGCGGGCTGCACGCCTACAAGCAGATCCTGCCCGGCGGCCGGGGAGCGACGGGGCCGCTGGAACAGCGGGTGCATGAGGGGTACGAGTGGGTGTACGTACTGGCGGGGCGGCTGAGGCTGGTGCTGGGCGAGCACGATCTGGTGCTCACGGCCGGCGAGGTCGCCGAGTTCGACACGCGTACGCCGCATGCGTGGGCCAGCGCGGGGCCCGATCCGGTCGAGTTCCTCAGCCTGTTCGGGCAGCAGGGCGAGCGGATGCACGTGAGGGCCAAACCCGCGAACCGGTGAGAGCCTGCCGGGTGACCTCCGACCGGGCGGCCACGGACGCGGCTACGGGCGGGCCGCGTACCGGCCGTACAGGCCCCACGCCTGGTGCATCGCGTCGGCGAACGCGGCCGCCAGCTTGTGCTCACCGGTCGGACCGGGGTGCGTGCCGTCGTACGTGTCCCGGTGGATGTCGTACCCCGGTGGGCGGGAGGCCAGCAGGATCGGGGACGCCGGGCCGTCGAGGTCGGCCACGGCCTTCGCCAGGAGGTCGTTGAAACGGTCGCACTCGGCCGCGAACGGGGCGTCCGACTCGGCCCGCACGTTCGGTATCACGGGCAGCAGCACCATCTTGACGCGCGGGTTCGCGGCGCGGGCCGCCGCGATGAACGCCCGAGCGTTCAGGGCGGTCTGTCGACTGTCCGTGTAGAACCCGAGGTCTATCAGGCCGAGCGAGACGAGCAGGATGTCCGTGCGGTGCGCGGTGACCGTGTCCGCGATCACGGGGGCCATGTGCAGCCAGCCCTCGCCCCAGCCGGCCAGATGGGCGCGGGCCTCGGCGGGGAAGTCCGGTGCGCCGTACGCGCACGAGACGGGGGCGTTCGCCTCGGTGTCGTACAGCTCGCTGCGCGGGCCGACGATCGCGAACGGGGCACCGGAAGCCGAGGCGAGGTGCTGCCACATCCGGTAGCGCCAGGTGATGTCGCCGGCGCGACCGATCGTCATGGAATCGCCGACAAACGTGAAACGCATGGCGTCATCATCGCGGATCACTCCTCCGACCTGCGACGTGACGATGGACACTTGGGTCATGCGTTCGTACCTGACTGCGTCCGGAACCGCCGCGCTGCTCCTCCTCGCCGGGGCGGCCCCTGCTGTGGCGTCCGGAGACGGCGCCGACCGGAGCTTCACGATCGAGGACCCCAGGATCATCGAGTCCAGCGGCCTCGCCGCCAGCCGCGCCCACCCCGGCATCTACTGGACGCACAACGACAGCGACGACGGGCCGTACGTCTACGCCGTCGACTCCCGCACCGGGCGCACCGTCGCGACGATCACCATGCGGGGGGTGGGGCGGCCACGCGATGTGGAGGCCATCTCGCTCGGACCCGACGGCAACCTGTACGTCGGAGACATCGGTGACAACCTGAACGGCACCTGGGACCACGTGTGGATCTACCGCTTCCCGGAGCCGAAGGAGCTGAGGGACGCGACGGTCCGGGCGACCCAGTTCGACGTGAAGTACGCGGACGGGCCGCGCAACGCCGAGGCACTGATGGTCCACCCCACGACCGGGCGCGTCTACATCGCGTCGAAGAACGAGGACGGCGGCGGACTGTACGAGGGCCCCGCGAAGCTCACCACCGGCTCCACCAACGTCTTCCGGCGCGTGGACGAGGTGCCGTGGGTGACGGACGGGGCGTTCTCGCCGGACGGCAAGGAGCTGGTGCTGCGCTCCTACTTCAGCGCCCGTGCGTACGCCTTCGAGAACGGCAGGCTCGGCGCCGACCACGCGGTCCGGGCACCGCTCCAGCGGCAGGCCGAGTCGGTGACGTACACGGCGGACGGCTCGGCGCTGATGTTCGGCTCGGAAGGGAAGCGGAGCGATGTGGTGCGGGTGGAGGTGGACCGGCCCGACGGCGGGGGCGACGGGAAGGCGTCGCCGTCCCGGGACAGCGGCTCGCCGTCGGCGTCCGCCGAAGCGGGAGGCGGGGGCGACGGGAACACGAAGGGCACGACCCTGACCGGCGTCCTGGTGCTCGCCGGGATCGGCTTCCTGGTGTTCATGGGGCGGCGGCGGAAGGCGGGCTGAACTCCGGCGCACCGTCGACCCCGGCGTGTGTAGGGTCGGGCACCCATGGAGAACCGAACGATTCCCGAGCCCGAGCCCTTCGCCACCGCCCGGCTCGACGCCCTGCCGCTGCGGATCGCGCACGCGGACGAGATGGCCGCGGTGCTGGACGACCCCGCCCTGCACACCTACACCGGAGGCGCCCCGGAGACGGTCGACGAGCTGACGGCCCGCTACGAACGCTGGAGCGCCGGTTCGCCGGACCCCGGGGTGGCCTGGTGGAACTGGGTGCTGCGGGTACGCGAAGAGGACCGCCTGGCCGGATACGTACAGGCGACGGTCCAGGCGCGGGACGCGGAGGCGGAGATCGCCTGGGTGATCGGGACGCGCCGGCAGGGGCGGGGGTACGCGAAGGAGGCCGCGGCAGGGCTGGTGGCCCGGCTGCTGGAAACAGAGGTGGTGCGTACCGTCGTCGCCCACATCCATCCGGACCATGCCGCCTCCGCGGCCGTGGCCGCCGCGGCGGGGCTGGTCCCCACACAGGAGTGGTGCGACGGTGAACGGCGCTGGAGGCGGGGCGGCGGCACGGACTGACACACACCGGGTGATCAGGACGTGGCGCGACCTGCCCGGATGAGTTCGGCCACGTCGAGTGTCACCGGGGCGCCGATCGAATCGGGCAGCGTGGCCGACTGCCCGGGGGCGTACACCTGGTGGCTGTCGTAACCACCGCCCATGGGCTCGGTCAGGACATGCACCCGGCCGTGCTTGCGGTCGACGATCACGTACACCGGGATCTTGGCCTCGGCGTAGGCGGCGACCTTGTTGCGCAGGTCGTTGTTGTAGTTGCTGGAGGTGACTTCCAGGACGAGGCGGAAGACGGCGGGGTCGTAGCAGTTGTTCTCGACGTGATGCTCGTCGAGATCGGCGTCGACGACGGCCAGATCGGGGATGGCGTAGTCCTCGGGGCCGCTGGGGAGCCACAGACCGATGCCTTGAAGGACCTCGGTCCCCCCGTCGTCGAGACCGGCGGCGAGAAAGGGAATCATGAGCGTGGTCAGCGCATGGGCGTGTCGGCCGTTCGGGAGCGGGGCCACCGTGACGACGCCTCCGATGATCTCGACGCGGTATCCCGGGTGCTGCTCCATGATCATTCCGGCGGTATCGAGCAGCGTCCTCGGCTCACCGTCACAGGGGTGCTCGACTTCTGCCGCAGACATTGCGGGCCTCCTGGAGGGGTGATGTCGAGGCCATCTTCGTAGAACGGACGGGACGGAATCACCGGAAGCCGTTCCGCCACCCGGACGGGTGAACGACGAAGGGCCCCGCGTACGGGGCCCTTCTCCTGCGCGTATGCGGATGCGTTACAGCTTCTCGATCACGTAGTCGATGCACGCGGTCAGCGCCTGGATGTCCGACGGGTCGATCGCCGGGAACATCGCGACGCGCAGCTGGTTGCGGCCCAGCTTGCGGTACGGCTCGGTGTCGACGATGCCGTTGGCGCGCAGCGCCTTGGCGACGGCCGAGGCGTCGATCTCGTCGGCGAAGTCGATCGTGCCGATGACCTGCGAGCGCTTCGCCGGGTCGGTGACGAACGGGGTCGCGTACTTGGACTCCTCGGCCCAGCCGTACAGGTTCCGCGCCGACGTGGCCGTGCGGCCGACCGAGAAGTCCAGGCCGCCCTGGCTGTTCAGCCAGTTCAGCTGCTCGTTCAGGAGGAAGAGCGTGGCCAGGGCCGGGGTGTTGTACGTCTGGTTCTTGAGCGAGTTGTCGATCGCCGTGGGCAGGCTGAAGAACTCGGGGATGTGCCGGCCCGAGGCGTGGATGCGCGCGGCGCGCTCCAGGGCTGCCGGGGAGAACACACCGATCCAGAGGCCGCCGTCGGAGGCGAAGGACTTCTGCGGGGCGAAGTAGTAGACGTCCGACTCGGTGATGTCGACCGGCAGGCCGCCCGCACCGGAGGTGGCGTCCACCAGGACGAGGGAGCCCTCGTCGGCGCCGTCGACGCGCTTGATCGGTGCGGCGACACCGGTCGACGTCTCGTTGTGCGTGAAGGCGTAGACGTCGACGCCCGCCTCGGCCCGCGGGTCCGGGTGGGTGCCCGGGTCGGAGGCGATCACGGTCGGGTCGGCCAGCCACGGGGCGAGCTTGGCCGCCTTCGCGAACTTCGACGAGAACTCGCCGAAGTTGAGGTGCTGGGACTTCGTCTCGATGAGTCCGTGCGTCGCGATGTCCCAGAAGGCGGTGGAGCCGCCGTTGCCCAGGATCACCTCGTAGCCCTCGGGGAGGGAGAAGAGGTCGCGCACGCCCTGACGCACCGCGCCGACCAGGTTCTTGACCGGGGCCTGGCGGTGGGACGTACCGAGAAGAGACGCCCCGGTGGCGGCCAGCGCGTCGAGCGCCTCCGTCCGCACCTTGGAAGGACCGGCGCCGAAGCGTCCGTCGGCGGGCTTGATGTCAGCGGGAATCTGGATATCGGCCACGAAGCGGAGCGTAGTACCTCACGGACACGGCCGAGGACCGTGTCCGTCGGATGAGACACCCGCTCCGGCCCGTGGGCCGCCTGCCGGCAGTGGGTCAGCCCAGTTCCACCGGCAGGTCGTACAGGTCGTTCTGGGTGACGATCGGCTTGTTCCGCAGCTCGGAGGCCGGGACGGCGAGATCCAGATCCGGGAACCGTTCGTACAGGGCGGGCAGTGCCACTCCGGCCTCCAGGCGGGAGAGTGCCGCACCGGGGCAGACGTGCGGGCCGTGGCCGAACGCGATGTGGCGGTTGGGGGAGCGGGTGATGTCGAAGTCACCGGCCGTCGGGCCGTGCTGCGCCTCGTCGCGGCCCAGCGCGCCGAACGAGACGATCAGCGCCTCGCCCTTCGGCAGGACCTTGTCCCCCACCTCGACGTCCTCCGTGGCGAACCGGATCAGGACATGGGACGTGGGGGTGTTCCAGCGCAGGGTCTCCTCGATCACGTTCTCCCACGGCACCTGACCGCTCAGCACCTGCTTCCGCTGTTCGGGGTGGGTCTGGAGGGCGGCGACCGCGTTCACGATCAGGCTGATCGTGGTCTCGTGACCGGCGGCGATGATCAGCTGGAGGGTGTTGACGATCTCCTCGTCGCTGAGGTGGTCGCCCTCCTCGGAGGCCGCGATCAGGGCGCTGGTGAGGTCGTCGCCCGGGTTCTCCCGCTTCGAGTCGACGATCTTCGTGAAGAGCGTGCCGAGGTCCGCCATCATCTGCGGGACCTCCTCCGGCGGCGTCTGCGTCGAGAAGAACTTCTCGAAGAGTTCCTTGAGCCGGGGGTGATCGGCGCCGTCCACGCCCATCAGCTCGCTGATCACGTTCATGGGCAGCGGGTACGCGAACTCCGCCTTCAGATCGACCTTCTCGCCCTTGGGCAGCGCGGCCAGCCGGTCCAGGCTCGCCGTGGTCAGGGCCTCGATGCCGGCCCGCAGCCGCTCCACCCGCTTGACCGTCAGCGCCTGTGCGACCAGGGTGCGCAGCCGGCGGTGGTCCGCGCCGTCGACCGTGAGCATGGAGCGGCCCGGGTTGGCGAGGCCGATGAGCGGCCAGTCCATCGGTATCTCACCGCGCTGCCAGGCGCCCCAGACGTTGATGTCCTTCACGATCCGGCTGTCGGTGAGCAGTTGCCGCGCCTCGGCGTGGTGGGTGACCGCGTAGCAGTGCACCCCGCCCGGCAGCTCCACCTCGGCGAGCGGGCCCGCCGCACGCAGCCGGGCGCTCTCGCCGTCGAGGTCGGCGACGAAGGGGTCAAGGGCGATCCGGGTCATCTCTGGCCTCCGGTGGCGTGTTCGACGGCGGGCACGGCTCTGACAGTGGGGGCGGGGGTGAAGACGACCGGCAGGTCCGTCAGACCCCGCAGCCACGGGGACGGGCGCCGGGTGAGCCGCTCGGCGGGGACCGCGAGGTCGATGTCCGGCAGCCGGTCCAGCAGCACCTCGATGCCGGTACGGGCGATGACCTCGGCGGTCTCCTGGGCCGGGAACGGGCAGCGGTGCTCGCCGTGGCCGAAGGAGAGGAACGCGTTGTTGCCGCCGGTCAGCGCGGAACCGTCGGTGCGTACCTGCGGGTCCGCGTTGGCGGCGGCGATGCCCAGCAGCAGCAGGTCGCCCGCCTGGATGTGGCGCCCGCCGAGATGGGTGTCGCGCGAGGCCCAGCGCCCGGCGACGTTCTGTGTCGGAGTGTCCTCCCAGAGGACCTCGTTCATGGCCTCGGCGACGCTGTGCCGGCCGCCCGAGAGGGAGGCGGCGAACCGGTCGTCGGTGAGCATCAGCCGCAGCGAGTTGCCGATCCAGTCGGCCGTCGGCTGGTGGCCCGCGGCCATCATGACCATCAGGTCCTGGGCGACCTCCTCGTCGGTGAAACCGCCCGTGTCGGCGAGCATCCGGGTGGCGACGTCGTCGCCGGGCCGGGCGTGCTTGTCGACCAGCAGCTGGACCATGGACGTGGCGAGGTGCCGCTGCCCGGCGAGGGCCCGCTCCCGGCCGTCGATCATGTCGTTGATCGAGCCGACGAGCTCCGCGCCGACGGTGTCGCTGAAGCCGTAGATCTTCGCCAGGACGAGGGCGGGGAGCAGCATCGCGTACTCGGCGATGATCTCGGTCGCGCCCGTGGAGCAGAACCGGTCGACGAGTCCGTCGGCGAAGTCCTCCGCGTACCGCTTGAGCGCGAACGGGTCGACGGCCTCCAGCGCGTTGCTGATCATCCTGGCCCGCTCGGTGTGCCGCGGGCCGACCGTGTAGAGGATCGACGGCTGCTTGCGGCCGATCATCGGCAGCAGCGGCCAGTCGTCGGAGATGCGGTCCCACTGGTTCCACAGGTCGGAGTCGCGGCTGAAGAGCACCGGGTCGCCGGTGACCTGGTGCAGTTCGCGGTAGCCGAGCACGAGCCAGGCGGGGATGTCGCCGTCGAGGACGACGGGTGCCACGGCTCCGTGGTCGCGGCGCATCTCCCGGTACAGCCGGGTCGGTTCGGTCTGGAACCGGGGGCCGGAGAGCGGCGCGCGGCCCTGGGACGCGGGGCAGCCGGCGGGCGGTGCCGGGGGCTGGGTCACGAGGTGGGCTCCGGGGTCTTCTCCGGCGTGGTCTCCGGAGGGGCGGCGGACGGGGCGGAGGCCTTGCCCTGCGACAGGGCCTGGAGGTATTCGACCAGCGTGATCAGTACGTACTTGCTGGACGAACGGTCCCGGGCGTCGCACTCCACCAGGGGTACGTGCTCCGAGAGGTCGAGCGCCTCCCGTATCTGCTGTTCGGTGTGGAGCGGTCCGCCGAAGTCGTTGCACGCCACGATGAACGGCGTGCCGTGGTGCTCCAGGCGGTCGATCGCGTACCAGGAGTCGGCGAGCCTGCGGGTGTCGACGAGGACGACGGCACCGAGCGTCCCCGAGAACAGCCGGTCCCACAGGAACCAGAACCGTTCCTGGCCGGGCGCGCCGAAGAGGTACAGCACCGAGCGTTCGTCGAGCGAGATCCGGCCGAAGTCGAAGGCGACCGTGGTGGATGTCTTCGCATGCACACCGTCGAGGTGGTCGACGGCCTCGCCCGCGCGGGTCATGGTCTCTTCCGTGTTCAGCGGACGGATCTCGCTGACGGAGCGGACCATGGTGGTCTTGCCGACCCCGAAGCCGCCGACGACGACGATCTTCAGTCCGTTGTCGGCCGTCGCCTGCAGGGCGGCACGGTCAGAGGTTGCGGAGTCCAACGAGCACCTGTTCCAGGATGTCGGGGTCGGGGAGCCGGTCCGCGACGCGGGCGGTCCGCGGGTGACGTGCGCTGATCCGGCCGGTGTCCAGCAGGTCGGACAGCATGATCCGGACGATGCCGACGGGCAGCTTGAGGGCCGCCGCGATCTCCACGACCGCGATGGGCCGCGTGCACATCCGCAGGATCGTGACGTGTTCCGACTGCATGCCGGGGGCCGGCTCGCACTCGGAGACGATCAGTGTCACCAGGTCGAACGCGTCCGAACCGGACCGGCTGCGGCCACCGGTGAGGGTGTACAGCCGGTCCGGGTCGTCGTCCCGGCCAGGGCGGGGGCGGGTCATACGTTCGCGGTCGCGTCGACGACCGCGGATTCCGAGGGGGAGCGCGGCGGGGCGCTCAGGTGCTCGCCCAGCTGCTCGACGAGTTCGCTCATGTTGTGGCCGACGAGGCCGACGTCGGCGTCCTCGTCGGCGACGACCGCGAGATGGGCGCCGGCGCCCGCCTCGACGATGAACAGCACGCCGCCGTAGAACTCGGCCATCGCGGACCGTACGCCGCCGGTGCCGTCACCGAACTCGACGGACGCGCCGTGCGACAGGCTCTGGATACCGGCGGAGATCGCGGCCAACTGGTCGGCCTGATCGACGGAGAGCTCGGGGGTACGGCACAGCTTGAGGCCGTCCCTGGACAGGACGAGGGCGTGACGGGTGCCGGGGGTGCGCTTCAGGAGCCCCTCCAGCAGCCAGTTGAGCTTCTCGTCGGTGGTCGCGGTCATCGGGTGTTGCCTTCTTCCGGGTGCGGGGAGTTGGCCCGAACAGCTCGGCGGAAGCTGCTGAAGCGGGCTGCCTGTTCCTTGGGGTCGGCGGTACGGGGCCGGGCAGTCGGGGTGGTGCCGCCCGCGTGGGCGCGGGCCTCGGCGGCGGCGAGGGTCCGGCCGCGGGGGCGCTTGGGGAGCCCGCTCTCGCCGAACAGGGGGAGGTTGCCGGTGGTCTCGGACGCGGGGGCGTCCGTGGAGTCCGTCGAGTCCGGGGAGTCCGTCGAGTCCGGGGAGTTCGTGGAGTCCGGGAAGTCCGGCGAGTCCACGGGGGTGGTACCGGCCTCCGGGCCCTGCCGGTTCTGCGGGCGCTGCGCGTCCGTCGTGGCCGGTGCGGCAGCCGATTCGTGCGCGGGTTCCGGCTCGGGCACGGCCGCGGACGGCGGCTCCGGGACGGTGACCCGGGTGAGCAGTTCCTGCGGGAGCATCATCAGGGCGCCGGTGCCGCCGCGCGCGGAGGGGCGGAACGAGACGGTCAGGCCGTGCTTCCGGGCCAGCCGGCCGACGACGGCGAGGCCGATCCGGGTGCCGGAGAGCCCCGTCAGTCCCTCGTCGGTGGCCGACACCGCGCGCTCGGCGCGGCGCAGCTGCACATCGCTCATGACCAGACCGCTGTCCTCGACGGTCAGGACGATGCCGGCCGGCACCTCCTCGACGTAGACGTGGACCTCCGCCGTGGGCGGCGAGAAGTTGGCCGCGTTGTCGAGGAGTTCGGCGAGTGTGTGCATGACGCCCTCGGCGGCGTGGCCGGCGACCGCGACCTCACTGGTCGAGTGGAGACGCACCCGCTGATAGCCGCTGATCCGGCCCATCGCGCCGCGCAGGATCGACTCCATCACGATCGGCTTCGCCCAGCGCCGTCCGGAGCGGGCTCCGGTCAGTACCGCGATGGAGTCGGCGAGCCGGCCCGCCTGGGCGGTGCGGTGGTCCAGGTGGAGCAGGTCTCCGAGCACGTCCTCGGCGGAGTGCCGGTGCTCCATCTGGCGCAGGTCGGCGAGCATGCTGGTGGTCAGGGCCTGCATCCGTCCCGCGGCGTTGGCGCAGGCGGCGACCGCGGCGGAGCGCTCGGTGTCGCTGCGGGCCGCGCGGGCTGCGAGCCGTTCGACCTCGGCGGTGAGCCGTGCGGAGTCGGCGGCGGCCTGCGCGGTGAGCCGGGCGGTCTCGGCCTCGGCCGCGGCCCTGATCCGGGCGGTCTCGGCGGTGAACCGCTGGCCTTCGGCCGCGGAGCCGGAGACGAGCCGGCTGATCTCACCGGTGAAGCGCTGGCTCTCCGCCGCGAGACGGGCACGCAGCCGGTTCGTGGTGGCGCGGGCGTGGACGGCGGTGGCCACGGCGACGGACAGCAGCACGGCGGCGGCGCCCGCCCCCCAGGCCGCCGTGGTCCGTACCGAGTCGGGGGCAGCGACGACCGCCCACAGGCACAGGGAACCGGTGACGGCCAGTGAGATCAGCAGGGCCAGTGCGGTCGGCCGGGATGAGGGGCTCAAGTGGAGTCCTTGGGGGCGGACGGGACATACGGACGGGACGCGACGGACGCGACGGACGCGACGGACACGACGGACGCGACGGGTGGGACGGGTGGGACAGGTGGGACGGGCCGACGATACGGGCGGACGAGATGTGGCGGGTGGGACGGGTGGGGTGCTCGGACCGGCGCCTCGCGCACGGCGGGCGGGCCGACAGGTCTGACGGGACAGTTCGATACGACGGGGGAGAAACGCGACAACTGGAGCTGCAAATTCCCAGGCAAGTCGTGGTCACTATATGAGAATTGACGCTCATTTTGGGAAGTGCATATGGCGTTCTCTGTCGCTCGGATGGCTACGCGCTCGGCGTATTCCGACGTATTGACTTTCGGGGAACTCTTGTCGACGTATTCGGGGACTCGCGCGGGCGTGGCGGCGCCGTGCGACCGGATCGGCGGCATCCTGGGCCCATGGCCGCACATCGGAGTCCCGCAGAACGCACCGCACTCGCCCGGGCGCTGGGCGCCACGGTCCGCGGAGAGGTCGATTTCGGACCCACCGCACGGGCGTTGACGACGATGGACGCCTCCAACTACCGCCGCGTACCGCTCGGCGTCGTCACCCCGCGCGACGCCGACGACGTGGCCGCCGCACTCGCCGTCTGCCGTGCGCACGAGGTGCCCGTGGTCCCGCGCGGCGGCGGCACCTCCATCGCGGGCCAGGCCACCGGTACCGGTGTCGTCCTCGACCTCACCCGCCACCTGCGGAGGATCGTCGCGCTGGATCCCGACTCCCGCACCGCCGTCGTCCAGCCGGGGGTGATCCTGGACGACCTGCGCACGGCCGCTCGCGCGCACGGCCTCACCTTCGGACCCGACCCCTCCACGCACAGCCGCTGCACGCTGGGCGGCATGATCGGCAACAACTCCTGCGGCGCGCATTCGGTCGCCTGGGGCACCACCGCCGACCAGGTGCACGCCCTGACCGTGGCGCGCTACGGCGGCGACACACTGCGTCTGGACCGGGAGGCCCCCCTGCCCGCGGGACTTCCCGGGCTCGCCGGACTCATCGGTACGAACCTGGCCCTTCTGCGCACCGGATTCCCCGAACTCCCGCGCCGTATCTCCGGGTATGCCCTGGACGCGCTCCTGCCCGAGCGCGGCACCGACCTCGCCCGCGCCTTCTGCGGCAGCGAGGGGACGCTCGGGGTGGTGACGGAGGCGACCGTGCGCCTGGTCGAGGCACCGGCGGCCCGCGCGCTCGCCGTACTGGCCTACGCCGACGAGTCGGAGGCCGCCGAAGCCGCCCCCGGCCTGCTCCCGTACCGCCCGCTGACCCTGGAGGGCATGGCCGCCGATCTCGTACGGGAGCCGGCCGGGCTGCCGCGCGGCGGCGCCTGGCTCTTCGTCGAGACGGGCGGCGCCGACCCGGCCGAGGCACGGGCGCACGCCGAGCGCATCCTGCGGGCGGCGGACGCGCTGGACGGCGCGGTCGTCACCGACCCGGCCCGGCAGCGGGCCCTGTGGCGCATCCGCGAGGACGCCGCCGGCACCGCCACCCGGATGCCGGACGGCACGGAGGCGTGGCCCGGCTGGGAGGACTGCGCCGTACCGCCTGCCCGCCTCGGCCCGTACCTGCGCGACTTCCGCGCCCTGCTCGCCGCCCACGGTCTGCGCGGCACCCCGTACGGGCACTTCGGCGACGGCTGCATCCACGTCCGGATCGACTTCGACCTGCTCGGCGCCGACGGCGTGGCCCGCTTCCGCCGGTTCTCCGAGGAACTGGCCGATCTGGTCGTCGCGCACGGCGGCTCACTGAGCGGTGAACACGGCGACGGCCAGGCCCGCGCCGAACTTCTCCCGCGCATGTACGGGGACGAACTGGTCGCGCTCTTCGCCCGGTTCAAGAACATCTGGGATCCCAGCGGCGGCATGAACCCCGGCATCCTCACCGACCCCGCCCGGCTCGACGAGAACCTGCGCTTCGAGGTCCTGCCGAAGCGCCCGGTCGACGTCACCTTCGGATACCCGCACGACGGCGGCGACTTCTCGGCCGCGGTCCGCAGATGCGTGGGCGTCGCCCGATGCCGTACGGCGGAACCGGCGGGCGCGGGCGTGATGTGCCCGTCGTTCCGGGCGACCGGTGAGGAGGCCCACTCCACCCGCGGCCGGGCCCGGCTGCTGCACGAGATGCTCGCGGGTGAGGTGATCACGGACGGCTGGCGGTCGACGGAGGTACGCGACGCGCTCGATCTCTGCCTGTCCTGCAAGGGCTGCCGCAGCGACTGCCCGGTGGGCGTCGACATGGCCACGTACAAGGCGGAGTTCCTGTCCCACCACTACCGGGGGCGGCTGCGCCCGGCCGCCCACTACACGATGGGACGGCTGCCGGCCTGGCTGCGCGCGGCGGCCCCGTTCGCACCCGTCCTCAACGCCCTGGCCCGGGTGGGACCGCTGGCGTCCCTGGTGAAACGGCTGGCGGGGATCGCCCCGGAACGGACGCTCCCGGTTCTGCCGCGGGAGACGTTCACCCGGTGGATCCGCAAGGGCCGGGACGGCAGGACGCACATCCTGTCGAGCGACCGGTGGCGGGCGCGGACGGTGACCGTCTGGCCGGACACCTTCACGACGTACCTCTCGCCGGAGGTCGGCAAGGCGGCGGTCCGGGTCCTGGAGGCGGTGGGCCGCACCGCCGTGTACCCCGGACGGGGCGTGTGCTGCGGCCTCACCTACGTGTCCACGGGCCAGCTCGGCAAGGCCCGCAAGGTCATGCGGCGGACCCTGGACCGGATGGGCGCCCGCCTGGGCGACCCGCTCGTCGTCCTCGAACCGAGCTGCGCCGCCACGCTCCGCACCGACCTGCCCGAACTCCTCCCCGACGACCCGCGCGCGGCCGAACTCGCGGGGTCGGTCCGGACGCTGGCGCAGTACCTGGAGGAGTTCGCCCCCGCCTGGCGGCCACCCCGCCTGGACCGCCCCGTCGCCGGACAGACCCACTGCCACCAGCACGCCGTCCTGGGTGACGCGGCCGACCGCCGCCTGCGCGAACGGGCCGGTCTGACCGGCGAGTTGAGCGGCGGCTGTTGCGGACTGGCCGGGAACTTCGGCTTCGAACGGGGCCATTGGGCGGTGTCGGCGGCCTGCGCGGAGGAGACCCTGCTGCCGTCCGTACGGTCCGCCGATCCCGGCACCGAGTTCCTCGCGGACGGCTTCTCCTGCCGGACGCAACTGGCACAGCTGGGCGGTGTGCGGGCCAGGCACCTGGCGGAGGTGCTGGCGGAGGGCCTGGGGGAGAAGCCGGGCGAGGAGCCGGGGAGGGACGAGGGGAGGGACGGGGGGAGGGGCTGACGGCCCGACCGGTGGCACCCGTCCGAACGTGAACCGTGACGTCCGGCCGGGTGGTGACGCACTCCCGGGCGGACAGCCGGAGTCCGAGCTCCGGGAGCCCGGCTTCGGTCTTCGAGCTTCGGCTTTCGAGCTTCGGCTTTCGAGCTTTGAGCTTCGGCCTTCGAGCTTCGGGCTTCAGGGAAGGCTTGTTCACTCTTTCGGGGTGCGCGGTGGGGGCCGGGGCGGGGTCGTGAGCTTCGGGCTTCGGGGGCCGGGATCCGGATGCCGGGATTCGAGCGGTGTCGTACAACCGGTGGGTAAGAGAAGGGGGTTGGGGAAACCTCCCCACCCTCCCCGACCTGTCACGGCCAGCAAGTATGACTAATCGTGACCAACTTGCGGCGCGGAGTCGCGGCTGCTTACCGTGCCCAACGTAACGACCCCGACGCGGTGTTCTCAGCACCGGCCGGGGTCTGACCCCAAGATCGAAAGAAGCGATCCCGTGGCTGTCTCAAACCTTAGCCCTGCCCTGCGCGCACCCGCATCCTCGCGCGCCCATCCGAAGGCCAAGCACGGCTACGGAAAGCGATCCGTTCCGAAACAACGCCCTTGTGGCGAGAGTGACTTCGCGTTGCTGCCCGAACGCGAGCGGCACATCGCCGGTTACGTCGACGCGCTGCCCGACGGCGCGGCGATGGACATCAAATCGCTGGCCAGGAGCCAGCCGCTGTACGGGCAGATGGCCGTCGGCAGTGCTCTGCGGGCCCTGGGCGTGGCCGGTCATCTGCGGCATGTCCGGTGCCTGAGCGGCGAGGGCGACCAGGTCCGCTGGGTCACCCGCACCTTCTGGTCCCGCACCGCCCGCGACAACGAGTGGTGGAACGCCTTCCTGACCGCCGAGGAGCGCAGTTCCGCCCCGCAGGGTGTCGCAGAGGCCGCGACGACCACCGCGCCCCCGCCGTGGATTCCCGCCGAACCCGCTGACCCCGCCGAACCCGCCGCTCCCGAGGCGGACGTCTCGTCCGAGGTCGCCGCACCCGGACGCGCGCAGTCGCCCCTCACGACGGTGCCGGTGCCGCAGGCGACTGCGGACCGGCCGTCCGCCGCTTTCCTGGCCCTGGCCCACCTCGGCCGTATCGACTCCCGCGTGGCCCTTTCGGGGGCGGAATGTGCGGCGCTGGAACAGGCGGCGGCCGAGTGGTTCGCCCGCGGCGTGGACGCCGACCACCTGACGCGCGCCCTCACCGCCGGACTCCCCGCGTCCATCGACACGCCCTTCGGTTTCGTCCGCCGCCGTCTCCGCGACAAGCTCCCGCCCCGCCTGCCCGCCGCAGCCCCGGCGGCGCCGGGAGCTCCCGTACGCCGCCTGATGGTCGAGTGCACCGACTGCGGCGTACCCGGAAGGCCCGAAGTCTTCCGCGACGGGCTGTGCAGGCCCTGCCGCGACACCGACCCGGCCTGACGGGCACAACGCCAACCGGCGCAACGCCAGGAGGCACGCGGCAGGCAGCGCGGCACTACCAAGCGGACGAACGCGCCGAAGGTGCCGAAAACTGTCAATTTCATGCGAAGGGGCGCTCTTCGCGCGACCGGCAGAGGGAGTTCGGCGCCCTGTTGTGTCGCCGACCCACACGGCTACGGTGCGCAACGGATCACCAGTCGCGGGAGGACACCATGGCTCGAAAACTGCGCAAGGTCGGCACCAACTCGGGCAACGACGGATGCCCGACCCTGTACGAGATCCCTGGCACCGATCGATACGTCGTCCAGGGCGACCGCGTTACTGACGCAGCCGAACTCGACCAGCTCGACAACCTGACCTCCGAAGAGGGCGCTGTCACCGTCCCGCGCGAACTGCTCGCGAACTTCGGCCCCAAGGAGCCCGTGCACGTGCCTCAGTTCATCACCTTCGACGTGTTCGCAGGCATGTTCGCCAAGCTGAAGCACTCGGCCTGGAGGCTGGAGACGCGCCGCCGCTATGCCTCGGACGAGGAGACCGACACGTATCGACAGTTCCTCGCCGAGGGGCGCGTCGACTGGGACCTCGACGACCCGTGGTGCACCGGACGGCGCGATCAGTCCGCGCTCGGCAAACGGTTCGAGCGCGTCCGTATTCTCGACGAGCCTCCCACCCCCGGGCAGCGCTACCTCCTCGACAACGCCCGCCGCAACACCGCGGTGGGCGAGAACATCCTCGTGCTGGCCCGCAGCAGGGCCGACGAACTCCATCTGCCGCAAGAGGACTTCTGGATTTTCGACAGCCGAGTTGTGGCCCTTCTCCACCACAACGACGCCGACGAGATGACCGGGGTCGAGCTGATCACGAACCCCGTGGATGTCCTGCGATACGCGCAGGTTCGCGAGGCTGCCGCGCACCACGCCGTGCCCTACGACCAGGCGCAGAGGTAGTTTCGCCGTGTGAGCACTGACTTCCAGCACGCCCGTGAGGCGCTCGGCCGTCGGCTCCGCGAGCTGCGTGGTACGACGACGCAACGAGCCCTGGCGGCCGAGCTGGGGTGGCCACAGGCCAAGGTTTCCAAGCTGGAGACCGGCCGGCAGACGGCCACCCCGGACGACCTCACGGCGTGGGCCACGGGCATGGGGCGCCCCGAGGCCGCTGAAGAGCTCCATGCCCACGTCCGGGGGCTGGAGACCCGCACCCGTTCGTGGCGCCGCCAGTTGAGTGCCGGTCACCGACCGGTGCAGGACGCGCTCACCATCGAGTACGAGCGGTCGGCCCACCTGCGGGCGTGGCAGGGGGCCATGGTCGTCGGCCTGCTTCAGACCCCGGACTACGCCCGGCACGTCTTCGCCGGGTTCGCCGCGCTCCACCAGTCGCCCCGTGACATCGAGGCGGCGGTACGGGCCCGTATGCGCCGCCAGGACCTGCTCTATCGGTCGGGCCGAACGTTCGACATCGTCATGTGGGAGGCCGCTCTTCACGCCGGAGTGTGCCCTCCCGATGTGCTCTCCGCTCAGCTCGACCGGCTCGTCGGTGCGATCGGATTGGACACCGTCCGGCTCGGCCTCGTCCCGCTCGGCGCACAGGTGGCCATCCCACCGGGGCCGGGGTTCTGGCTGTATGACGACCGGCTGGCCATCGTCGAGGACTGGCACGCCGAACTCTGGATCGATGATCCCGAGAGCACCGGTGTGTACCGACGAGTGTGGGACAGCCTCGCAGCATCAGCTGTGTACGGGACCGGTGCGCATCGGCTGATCGCACGGGCGCGGGCCCAATTGAACCTCTCGTGAGCATCATCGCGCATCACGCCGGACAGGCAGAGAATATTCGCGAATCGCGGCCTGGCCTGATTCTCCCGAACTCCTAACCTGCTGTTCATGGCCTTACGGACATGTGATCCGGACTCGGAATGGCCGGCGTCCTGCGCCCCGAACCCGGTACTGATTCACCGCAAGTGGGCGGTCGGCGGACTCGCGCCCGTCCGCACCGGTTGCGGCTTGGGGGCCCTGGCAGAGGTGTTCCGTTGACCGCCGCGGGTGTTCCTCGGGAGCTTCCCCCGGTCGCGTCGCTGTCGGATGCCCAGCAGCGCGGCGTGTGCTGTGTGTTCTGTGGCATCGCGTTGTCCGCCGGAACCGCCGTCGACCTTGGCCCCCGGGCGATCGACGCATGCGGATCCACCGTTCACTGGTTCCCCCGTTCTTGCCGGAAGGACATGCCGACGTGATCGCCCTGACGAAACTCGTCCGCTCGCGCAGCGACGAGGCGTACCGAGCGCTCCTCGGCCACACCTGCACCTGCGCTGCCTGCCGGTGCGTGCCGTGTTCGGTCGCGATCCGCCTCAACCGTGTGTGGCGGGAGGACCGCCGGTGATGCGCGACTGCTGCCGACAACCAGCTGTCCGAGGAAAGCCGGGCGACTTCCCGCGGACACTGTCCCGCCAGGCACGCCGTCCGGCCTGCCTCCTCGACGGTGATGTGGTGATATCCCGGCGAGGTCCGTTTCTCAGCCGGTGGTGCCCCGGGCCACGATCTCGCGGGCGAGCGCGGCCAGCTTCGGCAGCGCGGGATGGCCGGGGGCGTCGCGCCGGGCGAGCAGGACCGGGACGGTCGGGGCGTCGACGAGCGGGCGGAAGGCCACTCCGGCGTGCGGGTGCATGCCCACCGTGGACGCGGCGGAGACCCCGGCGCCGCGCCCCGCCGCGATGGCGGTCAGCCAGTCGTCGGTGTTGGCGACGGTGAGGGTCGCGACGGGCCTGGCGTCCGGCGGCCACAGGTCGAGGGTGGTGGTGCCCGAGACGGTGTTGAGGACGACGGTGCCGCCCGCCAGATCGGCGAGACGGAGCGTGGCGCGGGCGGCGAGCGGGCCGTCCGCGGCCACCGCCGCCACCCGGTCCTCGTCGAACAGCACCTCGGTGACGAGCCCCGGCGCCTCGACGGTGCCCCGCAGCAGTGCGGCATCCACCTCGCCACGGGTGAGCCCGGCGGTGCGGTCGTCGATCCGCAGCAGTTCGAGCGGGGTCTGCGGATACCGCTCCTCCCAGCGGCGCAGCAGCGGCGTGGTGTACGGGCCGAACGCGGACCAGGCGTGCCCGAGCCGCAGCGGCCAGTGGCGCAGCCCGCCGGGGTCGAGTGCCGTGTCGAACGCGGCGACCGCGGCGGAGGCCCTGTCCCGGAAGGCGACGCCCTCCGGGGTGAGGGCGAGATGGTGGGTGGACCGGTCGACGAGCCGGATGCCGAGGTGCTGCTCCAGTGCGGCGAGGGTCCGGGAGACCGCGGGCTGGGTGAGACCCAGGCGGGCGGCGGCGCGGGTGACGTTGCCCTCGTCGGCGATCGCGAGGAAGACGCGCAGATGACGGACCTCGATGCCGCGGCCGGAACCACGGCCCGCAGGACTCTCCGTGTCGCCGTCACCGCTGCGTCCAGGGCTCATGCGTGGGAAGCATAACGGGAGCCCACTAGGCATTTCACGGGGAACGCGGAGATACCTACCGTGAGAAAGGGGGCGAGCGGCGCGCAGTGCAGTATCTTCGATCGCACAGTGCATTGAAGTGAACTATCGGATTCGGGAGGAAGGCCGCAGGTGGACGATCAGCGCAGGGCAGCAGGGGCGGTGACTGCGGAGCGGGCCGCGGCCGTCGCCGTACCGGAGGCGGCGACCGCCGTGGGCGGCGCGGCGGATTCCGTGCGTCCCGGGAGCCGCAGGGCGGCGCTCGCCCCGGTCGCGCTGGTGGTCGCGGGCGGCCTCTCCGTCCAGTTCGGCTCCGCGGTCGCTGTCCTGCTGATGCCGCGGGCCGGTGCGCTCGGCGTCGTCAGCCTGCGCCTGGCCGCCGCCGCGCTCGTCCTGCTGGTCGTCTGCCGTCCGAAACTGCGCGGTCACTCGCGGGCCGACTGGGGCACGGTCCTCGCGTTCGGAGTGGCCATGGGTGCCATGAACACGCTGTTCTACCAGGCCGCCGACCGCATCCCGCTGGGCGCCGCCGTCACCCTGGAGGTGCTCGGCCCGCTGGCTCTGTCGGTGATCGCCTCACGCCGACTGGTCAACGTGGTGTGGGCGGGCCTCGCGCTGGGCGGGATCGTGCTGCTGGGCGGGGGCGGCTTCGACCGCCTCGATCCGGTGGGCGCCGCGTTCGCGCTGGGCGCGGGCGCCATGTGGGCCGCGTACATCGTCTTCAGCGCCCGCACCGGCCGCCGCTTCCCCCAGGCGGACGGCCTGGCCCTGGCCATGGCGGTCGCCGCACTCCTCTCCCTGCCCCTCGGCATCCTGGAGTCCGGCTCGAAACTGCTGGTCCCGTCCACGCTGGGGCTGGGCGCGGCGGTGGCGCTGCTGAGCTCGGTCCTCCCGTACACCCTCGAACTCATGGCGCTGCGCCGCCTGCCCGCACCCACCTTCGCGATCCTCATGAGCCTGGAACCGGCGATCGCGGCCACGGCCGGCTTCCTCATCCTCGACCAGGCCCTCTCCGCGACGGACGCCCTGGCCATCGCCCTGGTCATCGGGGCGAGCATGGGCGCGGTGCGCAGCCAGGTGGGCGCGAGAGCGAACGCCTGAGGGCTTGCGGGGAAGCAACACCTTCGATTCCCCGCAGGTTCCCGGAAAACCGGTTCCCGGAAAACCGGATCCCGGACGGCGCGTGGAAGCCGGGTCACCAAAATCATGCAAGCATGCTTGCTTGTTTATCGGCCCGCTGCCATGCTCCTGGGCACACCGCCTTGCCCCGAGGGGAGCGCACCGTGCCCGATGTCGCAGCCGTGATCGACGACTTGCGCGAGGAGAGCAGCGAACTCGACGCACTGGTGGGGGAGTTGAGCGCCGGACAGTGGGCCGCCGCGACCCCCGCGCCCGGCTGGAGCATCGCGCACCAGATCGCCCACCTCACCTGGACCGACGCGGTCGCGCTGCTCGCCGCGACCGACGCCGACGCGTTCGCCGGAGAGGTGGCCAGGGCCATGGAGGCGCCCGACACCTTCGTCGACCGGGGCGCCGAGGAGCTGGCCGTGCTCGCCCCGGACGTGCTGCTCGCCCGGTGGCGGGACGGCCGGGCGCGGCTGGAAGCGGCGTTGCGGGACGCTCCGGCCGGTGCCCGTCTCCCCTGGTACGGACCGCCGATGAGCGTCGCCTCGATGGCGACCGCCCGGATCATGGAGACCTGGGCGCACGGTCAGGACGTCGCCGACGCCCTCAGGGTCGCCAGGACCCCCACCCGCCGGCTGCGGCACGTCGCCCGGATCGGGGTGCGGGCCAGGGACTACGCCTACCTGGTGCGGGGCATCAAGGCGCCCGGGGAAGAGTTCCGGGTCGAACTCCGCGCACCGGACGGTGAGCTGATCGCGTTCGGGCCACAGGACGCGCCGCAGCGCGTCACCGGACCGCTGACCGACTTCTGCCTCCTCGTCACCCAGCGCGCCCACCGCGACGACCTCGCCGTCCGGGCGGTCGGCCCCGACGCCGACCAGTGGCTCGACATCGCGCAGGCGTTCGCCGGGCCCGCCGGAGCGGGCCGCGCACCCCGGGGAACGGGCCGCGCACCCAGGGGAGGAGGCATATGACGACGCCGCTGCGGATCGGCAACGCCTCCGGGTTCTACGGCGACCGCTTCGACGCCCTGCGCGAGATGCTCACCCACGGCCCCCTCGACGTCCTCACCGGTGACTACCTCGCCGAGCTGACCATGCTCATCCTCGGCCGGAGCCGCCTCAAGGACCCCGCACGCGGATACGCCACCACCTTTCTGCGCCAGCTCGAAGAGGGCCTCGGGCTCGCCCACGAGCGCGGAGTGAAGATCGTCACCAATGCCGGAGGGCTCAATCCGGCCGGGCTGGCCGACGCCGTGCGGGAGTTGGCGCAGAAGGTGGGCGTGCCCGTGCGCGTCGCCCATGTGGAGGGCGACAGCCTCCCCGTACCCGAAGGCTTTCTCACCGCCAACGCCTACCTCGGGGGTGCCGGGATCAGCGCCTGCCTGACCGCCGGGGCCGATGTCGTGGTCACCGGACGGGTCACCGACGCCGCCCTCGTCACCGGGCCCGCCGCCGCCCGCTTCGGCTGGGGGCCCGACGACCACGACGCCCTCGCCGGGGCCGTCGTCGCCGGACACGTGCTGGAGTGCGGAACCCAGGCCACCGGGGGGAACTACGCGTTCTTCCGGGACCACGACCTGCGGCGGCCCGGCTTCCCCCTCGCCGAGATCCACGCCGACGGGTCGTCCGTCATCACCAAGCACGACGGCACGGGCGGCGTCGTCGACGTCGGCACCGTCACCGCCCAACTGCTGTACGAGACCGGCGGCGCCCGGTACGCCGGGCCGGACGTCACCGCGCGGCTCGACACCGTACGGCTGACCCAGGAAGGCCCCGACCGGGTACGGATCACCGGCGTGCGCGGCGAGGCCCCGCCGCCCACCCTCAAAGTCGGCCTCAACCGGGTCGGCGGCTGGCGCAACGAGGTCGTCTTCGTGCTCACCGGCCTCGATGTCGAGGCCAAGGCGCAGCTCGTCCAGGACCAGGTCGCCCAGGCGTTCGACCGGTCCGGCACCCGGCCCGGCGACGTGCGGTGGGAGCTGGCCCGGACCGACCGGGCCGACGCCGGTACCGAGGAGAGCGCCAGCGCCCTGCTCCGGCTCGTCGTCCGCGACCCGGATCCGGAGGCCGTCGGGCGCGCCGTCTCCGGCGCCGCGATCGAGCTGGCCCTCGGCAGCTACCCGGGCTTCCACGTCACGGCCCCGCCCGGAAAGGGCGCACCGTACGGGGTGTTCGAGGCGACCTCCGTACCGGCCGGCGAGGTCCCGCATGTCGCCGTCCTCCCGGACGGGCGCCGGGAGAGCCGGCGCCCTCCCGTACGGACGCGGCCCCTCCGGGACGTCGCGGAACCACCCCTGCCGAAACCCCTGCCGTCCGGCACCCCCGCCCGTACCGCCCCGCTCGGCCGGATCGCGGGCGCCCGCAGCGGCGACAAGGGCGGCGACGCCAACGTGGGGGTGTGGGCCGTCAGCGACGACGCCTGGCGGTGGCTGGCCCACGAGCTGACCGTCGAACGGCTGCGGGACCTGCTGCCGGAGACCGCCGGCCTCACCGTCGTACGCCATGTCCTGCCGAACCTCCGCGCCCTGAACTTCGTCGTCCACGGGCTGCTCGGCGAGGGGGCCGCCGCCCAGCACCGGTTCGATCCGCAGGCCAAGGCGGTCGGGGAGTGGCTGCGCTCCCGGTGCCTCCCCATCCCCGTGACGCTGCTGGAAGCCGTCCACGCACCGGAGGTGAACGCATGAGCGTCCTGCCCACCGCGCTCGACACCGCGAGCCCCGAATACGCCGCGAACCGCGCGGCCATGCTCACGAAACTCGAC
This sequence comes from Streptomyces sp. NPDC058051, assembly GCF_042885475.1. Taxonomy (NCBI): domain Bacteria; kingdom Bacillati; phylum Actinomycetota; class Actinomycetes; order Kitasatosporales; family Streptomycetaceae; genus Streptomyces; species Streptomyces sp. NPDC058051. The sequence continues at coordinate 241,632 of NZ_JBHVRW010000011.1, read as the reverse complement.
GAACTGGCCGGTGAGCACAGCAAGGCACAGGCGGGCGGCGGCGAGAAGTACACCGAGCGGCACCGTTCACGCGGCAAACTCCTGGCCCGCGAGCGGATCGAGCTGCTGGTCGACGAGGACACCCCGTTCCTGGAACTGTCGCCGCTCGCCGCCTGGGGCAGCGAGGCCCCCGCGTACACGGTCGGCGCCTCGCTCGTCACCGGAATCGGGGTGGTGTCGGGCGTGGAATGCCTCATCACCGCCAATGACCCGACCGTGCGCGGCGGCGCCTCCAACCCCTGGACCCTGAGGAAGGCCCTGCGCGCGAACGAGATCGCGTTCGCCAACCGGCTGCCCTGCATCAGCCTCGTCGAGTCGGGAGGTGCCGACCTTCCGTCGCAGAAGGAGATCTTCATCCCGGGAGGGGCGCTCTTCCGCGACCTCACCCGGCTGTCGGCGGCCGGCATCCCGACCGTGGCGGTCGTCTTCGGGAACTCGACGGCCGGCGGGGCCTACGTGCCCGGCATGTCCGACCACACCGTCATGATCAAGGAACGGTCCAAGGTGTTCCTCGGCGGACCGCCCCTGGTGAAGATGGCGACCGGCGAGGAGAGCGACGACGAATCACTCGGCGGCGCCGAGATGCACGCCCGCACCTCCGGCCTCGCCGACCACTTCGCCGTCGACGAGCAGGACGCGCTGCGCCAGGCCCGCCGCATCGTCGCCCGCCTCAACTGGCGCAAGGCCCACGCCGATCCGGGCCCGGCCGAGCCGCCGAAGTACGACGAGGACGAGCTGATCGGCATCGTGCCCGGCGACCTGAAGGCGCCCTTCGACCCGCGCGAGGTCATCGCCCGCCTCGTCGACGGCTCCGACTTCGACGCGTTCAAGCCGCTGTACGGGACCAGCCTGGTCACCGGGTGGGCCACCCTCCACGGCTACCCGGTCGGCGTCCTCGCCAACGCGCAGGGGGTGCTGTTCAGCGAGGAGTCGCAGAAGGCCGCCCAGTTCATCCAGCTCGCCAACCAGCGCGACATCCCGCTGCTCTTCCTGCACAACACCACCGGCTACATGGTCGGCAAGGAGTACGAACAGGGCGGCATCGTCAAACACGGCGCGATGATGATCAACGCGGTGGCAAACTCCAAGGTCCCGCACCTGTCCGTACTCATGGGAGCCTCCTACGGGGCCGGCCACTACGGCATGTGCGGGCGCGCCTACGACCCCCGCTTCCTCTTCACCTGGCCGAGCAGCAAGTCCGCCGTGATGGGGCCGCAGCAACTGGCCGGGGTGCTGTCCATCGTCGCCCGCGCCTCCGCCGCCGCGAAGGGCCGCCCCTACGACGACGAGGCCGACGCCGGGCTGCGCGCCATGGTCGAGCAGCAGATCGAGTCCGAGTCGCTGCCCATGTTCCTGTCCGGGCGGCTGTACGACGACGGGGTCATCGACCCGCGCGACACCAGGACCGTGCTCGGGATGTGCCTGTCCGCGATCCACACCGCCCCCGTCGAAGGCGCGCGCGGCGGCTTCGGCGTCTTCCGGATGTGAGGCCAGGAATGACCAGGACGACGCAGACGACGCAGACGACGCAGACGACGCAGACGACCGGGACTGTCGGGGCCACCGGGGCCACCGGGGCCACCGGGGCCACCGGGACGACCGGGACTGCCGGGACTGCCGGGACGGCTTACGAGGCGGCCGGAACGGCTCGGACGACCGGGGGGCCGGAAATGATCTCCACACTGCTCGTCGCCAACCGGGGCGAGATCGCCTGCCGGATCTTCCGTACCTGCCGCGCGCTGGGCATCGCCACCGTCGCCGTGTACTCCGACGCGGATGCCGACGCGCTCCACGTACGGGAAGCCGACACCGCCGTACGGCTGCCGGGCGCCGCTCCGTCCGCCACCTATCTGCGCGGCGACCTCGTCGTCGCTGCCGCGCTCGCGGCCGGCGCCGACGCCGTCCACCCCGGGTACGGCTTCCTCTCCGAGAACGCCGGATTCGCCCGGGCCGTGCGGGACGCCGGCCTCGTGTGGGTGGGGCCACCGGCCGAGGCCATCGCGCTGATGGCGTCCAAGACCCGCGCGAAGGAGCTGATGGCCGCCGCCGGAGTGCCGCTGCTCGCACCCGTCGACACGGAGAAGGCCGGTGCCGAGGACCTGCCGCTGCTGCTGAAAGCGGCGGCGGGCGGGGGCGGGCGCGGCATGCGGATCGTCCGCGAACTGGCCGATCTCCCCGCTGAGCTGACGGCCGCCGCCGCCGAGGCCGCCGGGGCGTTCGGGGACGGTGAGGTCTTCGCGGAGCCGTACGTGGAACGCGGCCGGCACGTCGAGGTCCAGGTCATGGCCGACGAGCACGGCGGGGTCTGGGCGCTCGGCACCCGGGACTGCTCGCTCCAGCGACGCCACCAGAAGGTCGTCGAGGAGGCCCCCGCGCCCGGCCTCGACGACGCGCTGCGGACCCGGCTGCACGAGTCCGCCGTCGCCGCCGCCCGTGCCGTCGGCTACCGGGGCGCGGGCACCGTCGAATTCCTCGTCACCGCCGACGGGCGACCGTACTTCCTGGAGATGAACACCCGCCTCCAGGTCGAACACCCCGTCACCGAAGCGGTCTTCGGGCTCGACCTCGTCGCCCTGCAACTGCGCGTCGCGGAAGGCGAACCGCTGCCCACCGCCGCACCCCCCGAGCCGCACGGCCACGCGGTCGAGGCCCGGCTCTACGCCGAGGACCCCGCCCGCGACTGGCAGCCGCAGACCGGAGCACTGCTCACACTGGAGGTGCCGGTCGAATCCGGTCTGCGGCTCGACACCGGATACACCGGCGGCGACACCATCGGCGTGCACTACGACCCGATGCTCGCCAAGGTCATCGCCCACGCACCCACCCGCACCGAAGCCGTACGCCTCCTCGCCCGCGCCCTGGAACGCACCCGCATCCACGGCCCAGTCACCAACCGCGACCTGCTCGTACGGTCCCTGCGCCACCCCGACTTCCGCGCCGCCCGCCTCGACACGGGCTTCTACGACCGCCACGTGGACGACCTCACCCGCGCACCGGACGCCGCGGAGCGCCACCTCGCCGCCCTGGCCGCCGCTCTCGCCGACGCCGCCGCCCGCCGGCACGGACCCGGACCGGGCCCCACCCGCTTCGGCGCCTGGCGGAACATCTCCTCGCAACCCCAGGTCAAGCGCTACCGCGCCGAACCCGACGGCGCCGAACACCAGGCCGCGTACCGCACCACGCGCACCGGCCCCGTCCCCGAAACCGGGGAGCGCGTCCTCATCGCCCGCCCCGACCGCGTCACCCTCGAAGTCGGCTCCGTCACCCGCCACTTCGCCGTCACCCTGCACCGGGACACGGCGTACGTGGACACCGCCACCGGCTCGCACACCTTCACCGCCCTGCCCCGCTTCACCGACCCCGCCGACCGCACCGAACCCGGCTCGCTGCTCGCCCCCATGCCCGGCACCGTCGTCCGCGTCGCCGACGGTCTCGGCGCCGGGGCGGCGGTCGAGGCAGGGCAGCCGCTGATCTGGCTGGAGGCGATGAAGATGGAACACCGCATCCTCGCCCCGGCCTCCGGCACCCTCACCGCACTGCATGCCGCACCCGGCCTCCAGGTGGAGGTCGGTGCCCTGCTCGCCGTCGTGCACGACGCACAGGAGGAACCGAAGCCATGAGCACCGTCCTCGAAACCGAAGAGCACCAGGCCCTGCGCGCAGCCGTCGCCGCCCTCGGGAAGCGTTACGGGCGGGACTACATGACGTCCGTCGTGCGCGAAGGAGCCCACCCGCGCGAACTGTGGACCGAAGCCGCGAAGCTCGGCTACCTCGGCGTGAACCTCCCCGAGGAGTACGGCGGCGGAGGCAGCGGGATGGCGGAACTCTCCATCGTGCTCGAAGAGCTGGGCGCCGCGGGCAGTCCGCTGCTCATGATGGTCGTCTCCCCGGCCATCTGCGGCACCGTCATCGCCCGCTTCGGCACCGAGTCCCAGAAGCGGCAGTGGCTTCCCGGCCTCGCCGACGGCAGCCTCACCATGGCCTTCGGCATCACGGAACCGGACGCCGGCTCCAACTCCCACCGCATCACCACCACCGCCCGCAAGGACGGCGACGCGTGGCTGCTCACCGGACGCAAGGTCTTCGTCTCCGGAGTCGACATCGCCGACGCCACCCTCATCGTCGGCCGTACCGAGGACGCCAGGTCCGGCAGGCTCAAGCCCTGCCTCTTCATCGTCCCGCGCGACGCCCCCGGCTTCGGCCGCACACCGATCGACATGGAACTCCACGCCCCGGAGAAGCAGTTCGAGCTGGTGCTCGACGACGTACGACTGCCTGCCGACGCCCTCGTCGGCGATGAGGACGCCGGGCTGCTCCAGCTCTTCGCCGGACTCAATCCCGAACGCATCATGACCGCCGCGTTCGGCATCGGCATGGGCCGCTACGCACTCGGCCGCGCCGTCGAGTACGCCAGGACCCGGCAGGTGTGGAAGGAACCCATCGGCTCCCACCAGGCCATCGCGCACCCGCTCGCCCAGGCCCACATAGAACTGGAACTGGCCCGGCTGATGATGCAGAAGGCCGCCCGCCTCTACGACGACGGCGACGACATCGGTGCGGGCGAGGCCGCCAACATGGCGAAATACGCGGCGGGCGAGGCCTGCGTCAAAGCCGTCGACCAGGCCGTGCACACCCTCGGCGGCAACGGCCTCACCCGCGAATACGGTCTCGCGTCCCTGATCACGGCGGCCCGCGTCGCCCGGATCGCTCCCGTCAGCAGGGAAATGATCCTGAACTACGTGTCCCACCAGTCCCTGGGTCTCCCCAAGTCGTACTGACACGGGTCACGCTGCCCCTGCTCCTGCTCCTGCTCCTGCTCCTGCCCCCGTCCCCACCCGCCGCGACCGCCCGTCATCGCCGCGGAGCGCCTGCTTTCTCCGCCACAGCCCGTCACCGCCGTTCCTGCCGTCTCGAAGGGACCTACCGCCATGGTGCACGTGTTCCACAGCGACCATCCGGCCGTCCAGGCGCTCGACGTACCCATTCATGAAGCGGTCCTCGGAGAGGCCACCACCGCGTTCGGCGACACGGTCGCCCTGATCGACGGCACGAACGACAGCTCCACCCTCACCTACCGGCAACTCGACGCCTTCCACCGGAAGATCGCCGCGGCGCTCGCCGCCGCCGGAGTCCGCAAGGGCGACGTCCTCGCCCTGCACAGCCCCAACACCATCGCCTACCCGGCGGTCTTCTTCGGAGCGGCCCGGGCCGGCGCCACCGTCACCACCGTCCACCCGCTGGCCACGGCCGAGGAGTTCGCCAAACAACTCCGCGACTCCTCCGCCCGCTGGATCGTCACCGTCTCCCCGCTCCTCGAAACGGCCGGCCGCGCTGCCGAACTCGCCTCCGGCATCGAGGAGATATTCGTCTGCGACCAGGCCGACGGACACACCTCCGTACTCGACATGCTCGCCACGACCGCCCCCGAACCCCGCGTCGCCATCGACCCGGCCGAGGACATCGCCGCCCTCCCGTACTCCTCCGGCACCACCGGAACCCCCAAGGGCGTCATGCTCACCCACCGCTCCATGGCCACCAATCTGGAGCAACTGCGCCCCTTCATCCCCACGGGCCCCGGGAAAAGCATCCTCGCGGTCCTTCCCTTCTTCCACATCTACGGGCTGACAGCCCTGATGAACGCCCCGCTGCGGACGGGCGCCACCGTCGTCGTACTGCCGCGCTTCGACCTCGACCAGTTCCTCGCCGCGATAGAGAAGCACCGGATCACCGGCCTGTACGTGGCCCCGCCGATCGTCCTCGCCCTGGCGAAGCACCCCTCGGTCGACCGGTACGACCTGTCCTCGCTGGAGTACGTCGTCAGCGCCGCCGCACCGCTCGACGCGGAGCTCGCCACGGCCTGTTCGCGGCGCCTGGGCCTGCCGCCCGTGCGTCAGGCGTACGGCATGACGGAACTCTCGCCCGGCACCCATGTCGTTCCGCTCACCGCCGAGAACCCGCCGCCCGGCGCCGTCGGCAGACTCCTGCCCAGTACCGAGATGCGGATCGTCTCCCTCGACGACGCCGCCGCGGACGCCCCGGCCGGTGCCGACGGCGAGATCCTGATCCGTGGACCACAGGTGATGAAGGGTTATCTGGGCCGCCCGGACGCCACCGCCGCCATGATCGACGCCGACGGCTGGCTGCACACCGGCGACGTCGGACACGTCGACGCCGACGGCTGGCTGTTCGTCGTCGACCGGGTGAAGGAACTGATCAAGTACAAGGGTTACCAGGTCGCCCCCGCCGAACTCGAAGCGCTGCTGCTCGGTCATGAGGCGATCGAGGACGCCGCCGTCATCGGGGTGTACGACGCCGACGGCAACGAGGTCCCCAAGGCGTATCTGGTCCGCCGGCCCTCCGCGGCGGGCGAGGACCTCACGGCTCAGGACGTCATGGCGTACGTCGCCGAGCGCGTCGCGCCGTACAAGAAGGTCCGGCAGGTCGAATTCATCGCGACGGTACCCCGCGCGACCTCGGGCAAGATCCTCCGGCGCGAACTGCGCGAACTGCGCGAACTGCGCGACAGCGAGCCGGCCCGCAGGACGACCGGCTGAGGGGCCTGCGGGCCGGACCGGCTGAAGGACCGGGGGACGACCGCTGGGAAACGCTCCGGCTGCGAGGCCCGCAGGTCGCGGGACGGCTGCCGGGAACCGCTCCGGCCGAGAGGCCCGCAGCAAGACGAGCACGACGACCGGTTGAAGGCCGCCCGACAGGCCCCGCGAGAAGGAGACGGACCCATGACACCGCTCGCCGCCCCCACCCACGACCGGGGCATCACCACCCTCGCCCTCGACTCACCGGCCGGCCGCAACGCACTCTCCGCGCGGCTGGTCGGCGCGCTCTCCACCGCCCTGGACGCGTGCGCGGCCGACGACACCGTCCGCGCCGTCGTCCTCACCCACACCGGCACCACCTTCTGCGCGGGCGCCGACCTGACCGGACCGCCCGACCCGGCGGCCTTCGTCGCCCTGCTGCGGCAGATCGTCGCCCTGCCCAAGCCCGTCGTCGCCCGCGTCACAGGACACGTCCGGGCGGGCGGCCTCGGGCTTCTCAGCGCCTGCGACATCTCCGCCGCCGGCCCCGACGCCTCGTTCGCCCTCACCGAATCCCGGCTCGGCCTCGCCCCCGCCGTCATCTCCATGCCCCTGCTGCCCCGCACCGACCCGCGCGCCGCCGCCCGCTACTACCTCACCGGCGAACGCTTCGACGCGACCGAGGCGGCCCGCATCGGCCTGATCACGATCGCCGCCGAGAACGTGGACAAGGCACTCGAACCCGTACTGGACGGACTGCGCAAGGCGTCGCCCCAGGGGCTGACGGCTTCGAAGGAGCTGGTCACGGCTACTGTGCTGGAGAGTTTCGACCAGGACGCCGAAGACCTCATCGCCCGCTCGGCAGCACTCTTCGCCTCCGCCGAGGCACGGGAGGGGATGACGGCCTTCCTCGAACGACGGGATCCCGCATGGGTGCTGTGACGCCCTCCACCGACAGGACCCCCAAGCAGGACCGCAGCCGCGCCACCCGCCGGCGACTCCTCGAAGCCGCGGTCGCCTGCCTCGCCGAGCACGGCTGGGCCGGCTCGACCGTCTCCGTCGTCGCCGAACGCGCGGGTGTCTCGCGCGGCGCCGCCCAGCACCACTTCCCGACCCGCGAGGACCTGTTCACCGCCGCCGTCGAGTACGTCGCCGAGGAACGCTCCGCCGCCCTGCGCGCCCTGCCCGTCCAGAGCCGGACGGCAGTCGTCGGCGCCCTCGTCGACCTGTACACGGGCCCGCTCTTCCGGGCCGCGCTCCAGCTCTGGGTGGCCGCGTCCAACGAGGAACAACTCCGCCCGCGCGTCACCGAACTCGAAGCCCGCGTCGGCCGCGAGACCCACCGCATCGCCGTCGGACTCCTCGCCGCCGACGAATCCAGGCCCGGCGTACGCGAAACCGTCCAGGGCCTCCTCGACATGGCCCGCGGCCTGGGCCTGGCCAACCTGCTCACCGACGACACCACCCGGCGCCGCAGGGTCGTGGCACAGTGGGCGGCACTGCTCGACGACGCACTCGACTGACCGCGGGGGACCTGTGGGCGACTACTTCCAGACGATCGTCGACCTCGACGCCACCGAGCGGGACGCCGCTCCACTCGGCGCCGGGCTTCTCGACTGGCTGATCGCCGACGGATTCGTCGACGCCGAACGCACCGACTGCGTCCTCGGCGGAGACGGCTACGGCAACCCGCCGGGTCCGAACTACGCCAAGGCCGTCGACGACCCGGAACCGGTCGACCTGTGGACCAACGGTCTCCACATCGCGACCGGGCGCACCGTCTTCGACAGCGGCCAGGGCGACGCGGGAGCCGCCACCTGCCCGCTCTGCACCACCGAGGTCCGCCTCGTCGACGACACCTGGTGTCCCGTCGACGAGGCATGGCAGCCGTTCGAGGGCCGGTTCGACGCCTGGGCGAACGGCGGTGACGGCACGGTGGAGTGCCCCTCCTGCCGCCGGCCCTCCGGCATCGACCGCTGGAGCTGGGAGGACGACTACTACGCCTGCGGGCTGCTCGGCCTCACCTTCTGGAACTGGGCGGAGCTGACCCACGGCTTCGAACAGGAGGTGCGGCGCCGCCTCGGCGGACACCGCACCGTCACGCTCCGCGGCAAGCTGTAGCGCACGCGGCATCGCGCCGCGCCGGATCGCGTCGCGCCGCATCACACCGGCTCGCGCGGTACCGGGACCAGGGCCGGTACCGGGACCGGGACCAGGGCCAGGACCGTCAGTTCCCCAGATCCGTGATCTGCTCGTACCCCTCGATCTCGCGGGGATCGCGCGCCCCCGGCCCGACGTACTTCGCCGAAGGACGCACCAGCCGACCCGTCCGCTTCTGCTCCAGAATGTGCGCCGACCAGCCCGCCGTACGCGCGCACGTGAACATCGACGTGAACATGTGGGCCGGAACCTCCGCGAAGTCCAGCATGATGGCCGCCCAGAACTCCACGTTCGTCGCCAGCACCCGGTCCGGGCGCCGCGCGTGCAACTCCTCCAGCGCGGCCTTCTCCAGCGCCCGCGCCACCTCGAAGCGCGGTGCGCCCAGTTCCTCGGCCGTCCGCCGCAGCACGCGCGCCCGAGGGTCCTCCGCCCGGTAGACCCGGTGTCCGAAGCCCATCAGCCGCTCACCCTTGTCCAGGGCCCTCTTCACGTACGCGGTCGCGTCCCCGGTCCGCTCGATCTCCTCGATCATGCCGAGGACCCGGGACGGCGCACCACCGTGCAGCGGCCCCGACATCGCACCCACCGCACCCGACAGCGCCGCGGCCACGTCGGCGCCGGTCGACGCGATGACGCGGGCGGTGAACGTGGACGCGTTCATGCCGTGCTCGGCGGCCGACGTCCAGTACGCGTCGACGGCCTTGACGTGCTTGGGGTCCGGCTCACCGCGCCAGCGGATCATGAACCGCTCCACCACGGACTGCGCCTTGTCGATCTCGCTCTGCGGAACCATCGGCAGCCCCTGCCCGCGCGCCGACTGGGCGACGTACGACAGCGCCATCACGGCGGCCCGCGCCAGATCGTTGCGGGCCGTCTCCTCGTCGATGTCGAGCAGCGGCTTCAGACCCCACACCGGGGCGAGCATCGCCAGCGCCGACTGCACGTCGACGCGGATGTCCCCGGAGTGCACCGGGATCGGGAACGGCTCGGCGGGCGGCAGACCCGGGTTGAACGCCCCGTCGACCAGCAGACCCCAGACGTTCCCGAACGACACCTGGCCGACGAGGTCCTCGATGTCGACACCGCGGTAACGGAGCGAACCGCCTTCCTTGTCCGGTTCGGCGATCTCCGTCTCGAACGCGACGACTCCCTCTAGTCCCGGTACGAAGTCGGACATGGCGGCTCCCTCGGTGGACGGCTGTACACAGGCCACAGTGGCCTGCCCCAAATATTGGCGGGTTCCCACGACGCGGGGAAGCGTGACATCCGGCACAACTTCCCTCTTCACCGGAGACGGATCGAACCCTCCTTGTCGGGCGGAGTCGGCCTCTGCGGCAGGATGACCCCGTGCCCACCGCAGACTCGCCCTCCGATTCCATCACCGATCCGGCCGCGATGCGCGAGCAGTACCGCTCCGAGCGCTTCACCGAGGACACGCTGGCCGCCGACCCGATGCAGCAGTTCGCCCACTGGTTCCGGCAGGTCGCCGTGGGCGGGCTGCTCCACGAGCCGAACGCCATGGTGGTGTCCACGGCGACGCCCGAGGGCCGGCCGTCCTCGCGCACGGTGCTGCTGAAGAAGTACGACGAACGCGGCTTCGTCTTCTTCACCAACTACGAGTCCCGCAAGGGCCGCGAACTGGCGGCCAACCCGTACGTCTCGCTGCTCTTCCCGTGGCACCCGATGGCCCGCCAGGTCGTCGTCACCGGCTCGGCGGCCCGCGTCGGCCGCGACGAGACGGTCGCCTACTTCCGCACCCGCCCGCACGGTTCCCAGCTGGGTGCCTGGGCGAGCGCCCAGTCGACGGTGATCGGCTCCCGGGACGAGCTGATCGCACGCTACGAGGACCTGGCGGCCCGCTACCCCGAGGGCGAGCACGTCCCCGTGCCCCCGCACTGGGGCGGCTTCCGCGTCGTCCCCGACACGATCGAGTTCTGGCAGGGCCACGAGAACCGGCTGCACGACCGGCTGCGGTACGTGCGCGAGGCCGAGGGCTGGCGCGTCGAGCGCCTGTGCCCGTAGACGGTCCACGCCCTGTGCTCCGGTGAACGGCCCGGGACAAGCGGAAACCCGCAGGCTCTGGTCCCTCCTTGCGGAGGAGCCGGCCGGATTACCGGCGAGCCTGCGGGTCGGTGACTGCTTGGGTTTCGGCAGACAGCCTGCCGAGATGCACGGGGTGCGACGACGGGCTGTCAGCCCGCAGCCACCTCACGAATCCGATAAGACTGCACTTTTCGGATCACCTCCTTTCATCGCTGGCAGCAGCTTAGGAACCCCTCCCGGACCGCACAAGGGAATTAATGGAGCGGCCTATTTCAGAGAAGTCGGTGTGCGCCGGGTCGTGGTCGAGTTCAATGGTCTGACGTGCGGTGATGCCGAATACGTCCTGCGGGGGTACGGGGATGAGTGCGTCCACAAGCAGTGGAACGACCGACGCGCTCGGGCCCGACGAGCGCCCAGGGGCCGGGCCCGGGCCCGGGGCCGAACTGCTCGCGGCGCTCCTCGACGGGATGGACGCGGCGCTCTGCGCGTTCGACGCGCACGGCACCGTCACCCACTGGAACCGTGAGGCCGAGCGGGTTCTCGGCTGGTCCGCCGCGGAGGCCGTGGGCCGCCCCGGTCTCGCCGGATGGGCGGTGCGGCGGGCGGACGCGGAGGACGTGCAGGCGCGGCTGATGGCCGCCATGGACGGCTCCGGCCGCCGGGTCCACGAGTTCGCGCTGCTGCGCAAGGACGGCGGACGGGTGCTCGTACGGACGCAGTCGGCGGGGGTCCGGGGCGCGGACGGGAAACCGGCGGGGGTGTACTGCGCGTTCGGCGAGGTGCACGCGCAGATCGATCTGGAACGGTCGATCGCGCTGAGCGAGGCCCTGTTCGAGGACGCGTCGTGGGGTGTGGTGCTGGTCGACGCGGATCTGCGGCCGGCGGTCGTCAACGCGCACGCGGCACGGGCGCTGGGCGGCGGCCGTACGACGCTGCTGGGCCGTCCGCTGGGAGAGCTGATCAGGCAGGGCGTCGAGGACCTGGAGGGCGCGCTCCAGCACGTACTCGCCGAGGGCGCGCCACCGGCGCCCGCCGAGCTGTGGGTGACGCTGCGGTCGGCGGAGGGGGACCGGCGGCGCTGCTGGCGCAGCGGCTTTGTGCGACTGGCGTCGCCCCTGACGCAGGAGCCGGTTCCGTTGGGGGTCGGCTGGCTGTTCCAGGACGTGACGACGGAGAAACTGGCGGCGCAGGAGGCGGACCGGGTGCGGTTCCGCTCGAACCAACTGCACCGGGCCTCGCGGTCGGCCTCCGAGTGCGAGGACCCGATGGAGGCGGCGACGTCCCATCTGGACTACGCCCTCGCGGGCTTCGCCGACCACGCGCTCGTCGACCTGGTGGCGGGGGAGCGGCTGGTGCGGGTGGCGGCGACCCCGTCCGGTGAGCCCGGCCCGTGTCTGCCGGTGGCCGGCGGCGGTATCCCGCTGCGGTACGCGGCGGGGCACCCGGCCCTTCAGGCGGTGGACCGTACGGGTTCGGTACGGGCCAGCGCGGGCGGGGGGCCCGGGGCCGGGGAGTGGGCCGCCGAACGGCAGTGGCCGGCGGATTCGGTGCACGCGCTGTGCGCGGTGCTCCGGAGCAGGGGGCGCACGCTGGGTGTGGTGACGTTTCTGCGCGCCGCCCACCGCGCCGCCTTCGAACGCCCCGACGCGGCCTACGCGGAGAGTGTCGCGGTCCGGGTCGCGGCAGCGGTGGACCTGGCCCAGGTGCTGGCGACGACTGCTACGACAGCGACTACGACGACTTCGACTTCGACGACGAGGTGACAGCGGCAGGCCGCTGTCCTGGGTGCGGGCTGCGGGCCACCGGTGCGGGGCGGCGTCCGGAGGCCCCCGCCCTCACCCCTGGCGGTAGAAGATCCGGTCCCGGTACTCCGTCATGACGCGCCCGTTCCATTCGTGACCGCCGTCGACGTTCCCCGACCGCAGCAGCGGCGGCTCGATCCCCCGCTCCACGAGCTGCTCCGCCGCGGCGGCCATCATCGCCTGCATCACCGCACTGGTGACGACCGTCGACGCGGGCGCGAACGGTGCCTCGATCCCGTCGACGGTCAGCTCCGCGTCGCCGATGGCGATCTTGCTGTCGAGCACGATGTCGCAGTGGTCCCGCAGGAAGCCGCCCGAGCCGTGCCGGGACCGGGTGCCGTCCGCGTACGCCACCGAGGTGACGCCGATGACCTTCAGGCCGAGCGCCCGCGCGTTCATCGCCATCTCCACCGGGAGCGCGTTGCGCCCGGAGAGCGAGATGATCACGAGGACGTCGCCCGCCTCGGCGGGGCTGGAGTCGAGCACCGCGGCGGCGAGCCCGTCGACCCGCTCCAGCGCCGAACCGAGCGTCGCGGGCATGACGTCGACGCCGACCGTGCCCGGTACGGCGAGGAGGTTCATCAGGGCGAGTCCGCCCGCCCGGTAGACGACGTCCTGCGCGGCGAGCGAGGAGTGCCCGGCGCCGAACGCGAAGAGCCTGCCGCCCGCGGCGACCGTGTCGGCGATCGCCGCACCGGCCGCCGCGACGGCACCGGACTCCTCGTCGCGTACGCGCTCCAGCAGGCTGATCGCTGCGTCGAAGAAGTGACCGGCCAGCGTGCTGTCGCTCATTGAGGAGGCCCTTTCCGGCGGGTGAGGTGTCCGTGCCGCGGATCACGTTGCGGTCTGGACCAGTGGCCTGTCAATACCACCCCCGCCGTTGTCCGCACGGTGTTCGGCCGGCGCGGCACGGTTGTCGGCGGTATGCGTCAGAATTGGGTGAGGGCCAGCGCACGACGTTTTCATGTCACAGCATCGAGGGGCACGAATGTCCGGACTGATCGACACCACGGAGATGTACCTCCGCACCATCCTCGAACTCGAAGAGGAAGGCGTGGTCCCCATGCGCGCCCGGATTGCGGAACGGCTGGACCAGAGCGGTCCGACGGTCAGCCAGACGGTCGCGCGCATGGAGCGCGACGGCCTGGTGCAGGTCGCGGGCGACCGCCACCTGGAGCTGACCGAGGAGGGGCGCCGCCTCGCGACCCGCGTCATGCGCAAGCACCGGCTCGCCGAGTGCCTGCTCGTCGACGTGATCGGCCTGGAGTGGGAGCAGGTCCACGCCGAGGCGTGCCGCTGGGAGCACGTGATGAGCGAGGCCGTCGAGCGACGGGTGCTGGAGCTGCTGCGCCACCCGACGGAGTCCCCGTACGGGAATCCGATCCCGGGTCTGGAGGAGCTGGGGGAGAAGGCCGAGGCCGACCCGTTCCTCGACGCGGGCATGGTGAGCCTGTCGGAGCTCGACCCGGGAGTCGACGGCAAGACGGTGGTCGTGCGCCGGATCGGTGAGCCGATCCAGACGGACGCCCAGCTGATGTACACGCTGCGGCGGGCGGGCGTGCAGCCCGGCTCCGTGGTGAGCGTGACCCAGTCGCCCGGCGGGGTGCTGGTCGGCAGCAGCGGCGAGGCGGCGGAGCTGGAGGACGAGGTCGCCTCGCACGTGTTCGTGGCCAAGCGCTGACGGACACCGCCGAGCTGACGGACGCCACCGGAAGGACACGCTGAAGACATCGCTCAAGGGCGCTGACGGGGCCACCGGAGGTCACCACTGACGGGATCACCGGAGGTCACCGTTGACGGGCGCCCACGGACGCGTGCCCGCAAGGCGTTGAAGCGCGGCGTCCGCCTTCTGATTTTCCGCCCGGAACCGCAGCGCCCGAGCGGATCCCGTGCCAGGCTGTGGCTGAGGCATACCTGAGAGTGTCGGCCACGTGGCTGTGCGGTCAGGGAGGGAGCAGGTGCATGCGCCCGTCGTACTGGCAAGTCCGGCATGTCCGGCACGTCTGCTGGGGGGCCGGTGCCGCCGCCCGCGGGCCGCGCAGGACGGGGGGCCGTGTGTCGCGCCCGTCGCCCGCCCGTGACGGCGGTGCCCGCGTGCCGTGTGCCGCCGCCGCGTGGCCGGTGCCGCCCGTGCTGCCGCCGCCCGCGCACGGGTTCCGGTGCCGGTCGCTCCCGAACAGCAGAGGGCCCCGGCGCCTTGCGGCGCCGGGGCCTGCCCTCCCCTGTTTCGACCTGGAGCCCCGAGCTCTCAAGGTCGATTCCCGCGGGCCCTCATCCCCGAGTGGCCCGCCACGGGCCCTCATCCCCGAGCGGCCCGCCTCCCGGAGAACATCTCCCCTCCGCGGCCGTCGGCAATCCTTGGAGCCGGTCACTCGAACGAGGGGTGTTGGATGGCGGAACCCGGTTTTCGAATAAAGGTTCGATAGTCTGCCGTGGCGCGACCACACGGTGATCGAGCGGTGAATCCAGCGGTGATCGAGGACCAGAAGGGGGTGCCAGAACATATGGTGCGGCGCATCGATGTGACCGGGACCGGCGGAGTACGCCTTGCGGCCTGGGAGTTCGCCGACCCGCCCAAGGGGCGCACGGAGGGCGAGCGCGCCCCCGGGGTCTTATTGCTCCACGGTCTGATGGGCCGGGCCTCGCACTGGGCCTCGACCACCCGCTGGCTCGCCGAGCGGTACCGGGCCGTCGGTCTCGACCAGCGGGGCCACGGCCGCAGCGAGAAGCCCGCCGAAGGCCCGTACACCCGTGAGGCGTACGTCGCCGATGTCGAGGCGGCGATCGAACAGCTCGGCCTCGCCCCCGTCACCCTCGTCGGGCACGCGATGGGAGCGCTCACCGCCTGGCAGCTCGCCGCGAAGCGCCCCGATCTCGTCCGGGCACTCGTCGTCTGCGACATGCGGGCCTCCGCGCTCGGCGCGGCCTCGCAGCGGGAGTGGGAGGACTGGTTCACGTCCTGGCCGGTGCCGTTCGCGACGCTCTCCGACGTACGGAAGTGGTTCGGCGAGGACGACCCCTGGGTGGAGCGGCCCAACCCGGCGCGCGGCGAGTTCTTCGCCGAGGTGATGGCGGAGCGGGCCGACGGCTGGCGACCCGTCTTCTCCCGCCGCCGGATGCTCCAGTCCCGCGCGACCTGGGTGTTCGACGCGCACTGGGAGGAGCTGGCACAGGTCCGGTGCCCGACTCTGGTGCTCCGCGGCCTCGACGGCGAGCTGGGCCGGGCGGAGGCTCAGGAGATGGTCCGCGTTCTGCCGCGCGGGCAGTACGCGGAAGTGGCCGACGCCGGCCATCTCGTCCACTACGACCAGCCGGAGGGCTGGCGCACAGCGGTCGAGCCGTTCCTCGAACAGTTCGCCGAAGACCCCCAGGCCGACCGCGAGCCCGTGTCCCCGTGAGCACGAGCCCGTACGCCTGAGACGGCGGCCACGAGCCCGTACGCCTGAGACGGCGGCCACGAGCCCGTCCTCCGCACGGCCGGCCGCGAGCTCGTGTCCCGCACACGCGAGCCCGTACCGCCGAGGAGCCAGGCCCTGCGCGACGGGCGGGCCCCCTTGCTGCCCGCCCCCTCGCAGGCCGGTCGTGCTCCCAGCCCTCGCCGGCCGCTCCTGCCTTCAGCCCTTGCTGACCGCCGTCAGGATCTCCGGGAGCCGGTTCGCCGTGCGGGGAGCGGCGAGCCGTAGCCCCGCCCAGGCGATCAGCGCCCCGTACACGGCGCCCGCGGGCAGCAGCAGCCACAGCCACTGCCGCAGGTCGGCGACGTGCAGCCAGATCGTCACCGCGATCACGGGGAAACTGAGCACCGCCGCCGAGACCAGGCCGCCGAAGAGCGAGATCCAGGCGAGCCCGGCCTGCCCGGGCGCCATGTTCTTGAACGCCCCGTCCTGCGGGATCGAGTACGCGAAGTTCGCGGACGCCATCGCGCCCGTCGCCAGCATCGCGCCCAGCATCGCGAGCGACAGCCCCATGGCACCGGGCAGGGCCTCCCAGTCGCCGAGCATCGCGGCCGTCACCACCGTCACCACCACCGAGTAGGGCAGGGTGATCAGCAGCAACGCCATCGCCCGGGCCCGCAGTTCGAGGTACGCGTCCCGGGTGGAGGAGATGGTCAGCGCCACCATCCAGAACGCGGAGGTGTCCTGCCCGAACTGGTTGTACATCTGGATGCCGAGCATCCCGGCGGCGAAGCAGGCGAAGTAGACCGAGCCGGCGCCCTGCAACGCGTTGAGGACCGGCACGATCAAGCCGATCGCCAGCGCCGTCACCCAGGCGGCCTTGGTCTTCGGGTCGCGTGCGACGTACCGCAGACTGCGCTCCATCACCGGCCCCGTACGCCCCGCGGGCAGCAGCGCGGAGAGCCTGGAGCCGCTCTTGCCCGCCTTCTCCCGGCCCGGTCCGGCGGCGGCCAGGGTCGAACCGTCCGGAGCCGTCATCAGCTTCACCAGGCTGCGCTCCCACAGCCACAGCAGTGCCAGGAACGCCGCCACGGACAGCAGCAACTGCGCGACGGCCTCCCCGTAGGAGCCCCGTGACGCCGCGTCCACGGACCCGATCGCCGAGGCCGGCGGCAGCCAGCGCACCACGTCCGCCACCGGATCGAGGGCGGACAGGCCGCCCGCCCGACCGAGGCGCTGCGCGACGAAGTTGACGAACTGGAAACCCACCGCGATCACGAGCCCGCTGAGCACCGCCAGATCGCGGCCCTTGCGCGAGGTCAGCAGCCGGGTGTTGGCCGCGGTCACGGCCCGTGTCAGCGCGACGCACACCAGCAGGGTCAGCGGCGCGGCCACCACGGCGAACACCGCCGCCGCCGCCCCGTGCGCCACCGCGAACACCGAACCGGCCGCCAGGCAGAGCGTGAAGAGCGGACCGATCCCGACGAGCGACGCCGCCAGCAGCGCCGTGATCAGCGGGCGCGGGCGCAACGGCAGCATCACCAGGCGGCTCGGGTCGAGAGTCTCGTCACCGCTGGGGACGAACAGTGGCATCACCGCCCAGCCGACCGCCAGCACCCCGGTCAACAGGAAGACGAGGGCGCTGACATGGGCGTGCCCGCGCAGCGCGACCAGCCCGATCAGCTGACCCGCGGCGATCAGCAGGGTGACGGCGACGGAGGTGATGTACACGGCCCGCCGGCCGGCCGACTGCCGCAGCCCGTTGCGGAGCAGGGTCAGCTTGAGCCGCACGAAGACGGGGACGAGGCTCCTGCCGTCGCCCGTGTCCGCCCGGCGGCTGCCCGCTCCCACGGGGGCGTCGAGCACGCTCATCGGCCGCCGCCCAGCCAGTCCAGGGTGTCCCCGGTGGTCCGGGATCCCGCGCCGACGAGTTCGAGGAAGGCGTTCTGCAGCGAGGGCGCCCCGCCGCGCACCTGGTCCAGGGTGCCCTGGGCCCGGATCGTGCCGGCGGCCATGACGGCCACCCAGTCGCAGAGGGACTCGACGAGCTCCATCACATGGCTGGAGAAGACGACGGTCGCCCCCGAGCGGGTGTAACGCTCCAGAACCTCGCGGATGGTCTGCGCCGACACCGGGTCGACGCCCTCGAACGGCTCGTCCAGGAAGAGCACTTCGGGGTTGTGCAGCAGTGCCGCCGCGAGCCCGATCTTCTTCCGCATACCGGTCGAATAGTCGACGACCAGCTTGTGCTGGGAACCCGCCAGATCGAGCACGTCGAGAAGCTGGGTGGCGCGCTTGTCGACCTCGGCTCCCGGCAGCCCGCGCAACCGGCCGGTGTACGCGAGGAGTTCGCGTCCCGAGAGGCGTTCGAAGAGCCGCAGCCCCTCCGGGAGCACACCGATCCGGGACTTCACCCGGACCGGGTCGCGCCACACGTCGTGGCCGCCGACCTCGATCAGCCCCTGGTCGGGGCGGAGCAGTCCGGTGATCATCGACAGCGTGGTGGTCTTGCCCGCGCCGTTGGGCCCCACCAGACCGATGAACTTGCCCGCGGGCAGCGCCAGATCGATCCCGGCCACCGCGGTCTGCGCACCGAACCGCTTCCACAGGCCCTGTACGCGGACGGCGGGCGGCGCCACCGGCACTCCGCCCGCCGCCTCCGGTCCCGCCGGCGCTCTGTCCGCCCCGTCCGGTCCCGCCGGCACTCCGTCCGCCTCCGGTCCCGCCGCCGCTCTGCCGGTCTCTGTCCGGTCCTGCATGGTGTGTGCCTTTCGGAGTCCCCGTCTATGGGGACAGCCTACGAAAGGGCTTCCGGCGACGAGCGTGCTCGTGCGTCGGCCGCTTCCCGCGCGCAGGCGTAGGCGAGCGGACCGATGAGCTCCGCCGCGTCCGGAAGCCACCGGTTGGCGGGGGTGGGGTGGCGGGCCCACTGCACCGCCCCGCGGTCGCCGACCCGGGTCGGCGGGCCCGTCACGTAGTGGCCGTCTCCGCGGCCGACGAGGTCGATCGCGGCGGCCCGCCAGCCCGACTTCCGTACCAGGTCGTCCGTCTTGGCCGCCGCCCCCGGCAGGACGAAGAAGAACATCCGGCGGTCGGGGGTGCGCGTGACGGGTCCGAGCGGCACGCCCATCCGCTCCATCCGGGCCAGCGCCAGGAAACCGGCGGACTCCGGGACGTCGATCGCGTCGAAGGTGCGCCCGGTGGGCAGAAGGATCGACGCCCCGGGACGCTCGGACCACATCCGGCGGGCCGCTCCACCGCTGCCGGTCGCCCGGCCCGCCCAGTCGGGCCCCTGGGGGTGGGCGCCGGGTGCGGCGCAGCCGGTGTCATCGCACGAGCACCGCACGGCCCCCTCCGCCGCCTCCAGCCAGGTGCCGGGGCACACGTCCCAGTGCCGCTCCTCCGCGTACCGCACCGCGGCGTCGACCAGTTGCTCACCCCGTTGCGGGGGGATCCTCGCGGCTTCCATGACTCCGATGGGTTCTTCGACCCCGATGGGCTCTTCCACGCCCAGCACAACTACCGCCATCAGCAGGGGTTACGGGCGCGGTGGACGTGGCCACGGCCCATCGATCCGGCACGCGGGGCGCATGGGTGCATGGGCGGGGGCGCGCGTGCGGGGGCGTCCGATCGGGCGGGTAACCCTATACGGGCAACTCCGGAACGGTCGGCCTTTGTCATATGCCGACATGAAGAGCAAGGAACGCAACGAACATAACGATCACGATGTATGTGTGCATTTTCCGCGTATTCGCCGGGCAGTGATCCGCTCATCGATCACTGCGGCCTCAGGGGGAAACATGGCAGCCAGACCTCTCGTAGCCCGCCAGCCGAACGAACGGCTCCAGGCGCTCATTCAGGAAGCCGGATGCTCCAACGCCGGCCTCGCCCGTCGCGTCAACATGGTCGGTGCGGAGCGCGGGCTCGACCTGCGGTACGACAAGACCTCCGTGGCCCGTTGGCTGCGGGGGCAGCAACCACGCGGCAGGGCACCGGGAATCATCGCCGAGGCACTTGGCCGCAAGCTCGGCCGTACGGTCACGATCGACGAGATCGGCATGGCCAACGGCAAGAATCTGGCGTCCGGCGTGGGCCTGCAATTCGCCCCGACCGTGATCGGGGCGATCGAGCAGGTCTGCGAGCTGTGGCGCAGCGATGTCGGCCGCCGCGACTTCCTGTCCGGTTCGACGATCGCCTCGTCGGCGCTGGTCGAGCCCAGCCGCGACTGGCTGATCACGGGCGCCGACCCGCAGGTCGAACGGGCCGCCGGGGCCCGCGTCGGGATGTCGGACGTGGCGGCGGTGCGAGCGATGACGGCCGCCCTCGTCGACCTCGACCACCGGTTCGGCAGCGGCCATGTGCGGCCCGTCCTGGTGCACTACCTGAACAGCGTGGTCTCCGGACTGCTCTCGGGGGCGTACCGCGAATCGGTCGGACGGCAGTTGTTCGCCGCGGTCGCGCGGCTCACCGAACTCGCCGGGTACATGGCGGTCGACACGGGCCAGCCCGGGCTCGCCCAGCGCTACTACATCCAGGCGCTGCGCCTGGCGCAGGCGGCGAACGACCGGGCGTACGGGGGTTACGTACTGGCCGCGTCGATGAGCCACCTCGCCGCGCAGCTCGGCAATCCGCGGGAGATCGCCCAACTGGCACGGGCCGCGCAGGAGGGCGCACGCGGACATGTCACCCCCAGGGCGGAGGCCATGTTCTACGCGGCGGAGGCGCGCGGACACGCCCTCCTCGGCGACGTCCGCACCTGCCAGGCGGTGGCGGGCCGGGCGCAGACGGCCCTGGAGCACGCCGATCCGGGCACCGGGGACGACCCGGACTGGATCGCCCACTTCGACCACGCCTATCTCGCCGACGAGTTGGCGCACTGCTACCGCGACCTCGGCCAGCCGGATGCGGCGGCGCGCCGGGCGAAGGAGTCCCTGGACGGCCACCCGGAGTCCCGGACCCGCCGCCGGGGCATCGGCCTGGTGCTCCTCGCCACGGCCCAGGTCCAGTTGCGCGAGGTGGAGCAGGCTTGTCACACGGGCACGCGGGCCATGGAACTGCTGGGTTCGGTGCGTTCCAGCCGCGGAGTGGAGTACCTCGACGACCTGCAGCAGCGGCTGATGCCGTACGGGGACGAGCCGGCGGTACGGGAGTTCGGGGCACGGCTGGAACTCCAGGCGGCGTGACGAGCGGACGGAACGGCGGCCGACGGTGTCCGCGCGCCGGATCGCCGGGCGGGGGACTCCGCGTCGTGCGCCCCTATAACTGCGTCGTGCGAGCCCTGGGTGTTACAGCGGCTGTGAAGGTGGGTGAGTGACATCACGCGCTTGGCGAACGGCGCCGACCACCCGATAGCGTGAGCCGACGATTCCGTAGGTTCACACGTAGGAGTCCCGGTGACGCAGAGCGGACAGGGTGACGAGCAGCAGCTCCCTGCTGTACGGCCCGCGCACGAAGGTGTCGTGCTGCCCGCGGGTGGCGGCGAGCCCTGGATACCCGGAGGGGCCGCGGACCAGGCCGCCCCGCAGGGCGGCCAGCCGTGGGGGCAGCCCTGGGGGCCGCAGGCGGCGCACCAGGACGCCCCGGCGCAGCCGCAGGCACCCGCCCAGGGCCAGGGGACGTACGGGCAGGAGCAGTACGGACAGTACGGACAGGCGCCGCACGGGCAAGCACCGTACGGGCAAGCACCGTACGGCCAGGGACAGCCGCCCCAGGCGTACGGCCAGCCGCAGGGCCAGCCTCTCCCGCAGGCCCAGCCCCTGCCGCAGCCCCAGCAGCCCCAGCAGTCGTACGGGCAGCCGCTGCCGCCCGAGGCCGTGCCCGGCGCGGGCAGGGGCGGGGACGCGGAGGCCACGCAGTACATCGCGCCGGTGCCGGGCGGTCCCGCGCCCGGCGGGCTGCCGCCGGAGAACCCCGCCGAAGCCACGCAGTTCCTCGGCCAGGGCGCACCGCAGCCGCAGGCGTACCAGCAACCCCAGGCACCCGCGCACGGCGGTGACGTCGACGCGACCCAGTACATCCCGCCGGTTCCCGGCGGCGCCCCGTACGGCATCAGGCCCGGTGCCCCCGGCGACCGCCAGCCGCCCGCCGAGTTCGACAACCTGTTCCGCGACGAGGGCCACGCGGGTGCCACCCAGCAGATGCCCCGGTTCGATGCCCCGCAGCAGCGCCAGGGCGCCCATCAGCCTCCGCAGGCCCCGCAGTCGCCGTACCAGCCCGTGGACCAGGGACCGCGGACCGCGTACCAGCCCGTGGACCAGGAGCCGCAGGGCCGGACCGGACAGCCCAGGAAGCGGGCCCACGTCACGCTCATCGCGGCGGTCGTCGTCGGCTGCGCCGTCGTCGGCCTCGGCGCGGGTGCGCTGCTGAGCGGCGGCGACAGCAAGGGATCGGACAACAAGCAGCCGGTGGCCTCAGCGAGTTCACCCGCGGCCGAGTCCTCCACGCAGGCGGCGGCCGATCCGGCGAAGCCGCAGGCCGAGGCGCTCGACAAGCTGCTGGCGGACAGCAACAACAGCCGTGCCGCGGTCATCGGGGCCGTCGAGAAGACCAAGAACTGCAAGGACCTGGACCAGGCCGTGACCGATCTGAACGGCGCCGCCCAGCAGCGCCGTGATCTGGTGACACGGCTCCAGGCCCTGAGCGTCGACGAGCTGCCGAACCACGCGCAGCTGACCGCCTCCCTCACCAAGGCCTGGCAGGCGTCCGCCGCCGCCGACGAGCACTACGCCGCGTGGGCGGGGCAGGCCAAGGACGGCAAGAAGGTCTGCAAGCACGGCAAGGCCCGTCAGACCTCCGAGGCGCAGAAGGCCGCCGCGCAGAGCAGCGAGGCGAGCAAGGCGAAGCAGCAGGCGTCGGGCCTGTGGAACTCGATCGCGTCGAAGTACGGACTGACCCGGCGGGTGGCGACCGACCTCTGACGGGGACGCGGGGGCCGTGGCCGGCCCCCGGGCGCCTCACCCCTTCGCGCTCGCGTCCGACAGCGTCCGCAGGACGTCCACGAACCCCTTCCGGTCCGCGACGAGCCGCCCGTCGCGGACCACCTGGGACGTCACCCTGGTGTTCACGATGCGCGGATACGCGGACGAGCCGAGCATGTCCTTCAGGCGCCAGCGCAGCACCGGCGTGAGTCCTCCGGTGTCGGCCGGGGTGCCGCGGTTGAGGGCGGACGCGAGTTTCCTGGCGGTGATCTCCGAGGTGTCCATCGCCTTCACGACCTCGTTCAGCACGGTGTACGCGATCCAGGTGGTCTGGACGCCGGTGTCGTCGGGGTCGATCCGGTTGTCACCGAAGGCGTGCTTGCGGATCACCTCCCGCATCCGGTCCCAGCGGGCATCGCCCGAGTCCGGGTACCAGCCGGTGACGTACGCCCCCTCGAACGGGCTGTTCCGCCCGCCGGTGCTGTCGATCAGCGGCTGTCCGACGCTGCCGAGGACGGACGAGATCCGCACGTCCCCGTACGACGGTTCGAGCCGGCGGAAGGAGTCGAAGAACGTCTCCGTGCGGTCCCCGAGCACGGCGGTCACACAGCCGTCACCCGTTCCCGCCGCCTGGAGGGCCTGCCCGGCGGCCACGTCGTACGACGTGGCCGACTCCGCCGCCCGGATGTCGGCGGGCGCGGGCCGGCCGGCCTCGGTGAGACCGGTGCGCAGGATCCATGCCTGGTCCTCGCCGGCCAGGGTGTCGGGCCGCACCACGGACACCCGCTCGCAGCCGCGGGCGAGCTGTTGGGCGTTGCCCGCGAGCAGCGCCGCCTGACCGCCGTTGACGGGGTAGGAGGTGTAACTGCTGAACTCCTCGTCGGAGGCCCCGTAACCGCCGATGTAGGGGATCCCGGCGGTCTCCAGCGGGGCCATGAACGAGGTCCCGTGCCGGCTGTACGAGCCGACGACCGCCACGGCCTTCTCCTTGACGGCCCGCCGGGCGCAGTCCGCCGCGCCGGCCGAGGTGTCCGCCTCGTCGCACGTGACGACGCGCAGCTTGTGCCCGTCGAGCCCGCCGTCGCTGTTGGCCCAGCGGGCGTACGCGCGCGCCATCGCGGTCATGCCCGCCATGTTCAGCGCGTCCGGCCCGGCGGTGCCGCCCGGAGCCCATGTCACGACGGTGAGCGGCTCCCTGGAGTCCCCCGAAGCCCCAGGGAGCGCACCGCAACCGGTGACCAGCAACGCCGCGACCGCCGCCGTACTTGTGAGGAACCTGTAGGGGCGGGGTGGGGTGAGGCGTCGCCGTCCGGTCATGGGCATGAACGTTTCCGCCCGTGGGGGAACGCCACAGTGTGCCCGGCGCAACGCACGGTGACATCCGGGTGAATTACGGGGGCCGGTGCGGAGGGCTCGGAGGGGAACGTACGATCGACAACCGTGCAGCAAGGTTCGGAGAACTCTTCCCGTCGCGGCCGTCGCTCCTCCACCATGGGCGGCATGCCGCTGAATGACATGCCGTGGTGGCGCTGGCGCAGCAACGTGCGCTCGGCGCTGCACATGCTCTCCGACCCCGTCTTCCACCACGAGTGCTGGCTGTCCGGCCGGGAAGGGTACGGCGACATCACCGACGCCGTGTACCGCCTGGTCGAGGACACCTGGCTGGACAACTGGTCCGCCGAGAAATACGTCGGGACGATCTTCCGGGACTCCAACGAGTCCGCCCTCGTCGACGTCGCCGTGCTCCGGGTGCTGCGCATCATGCATCAGGTCGGCGCGGACGCCCCCGTGTCGGTGTATCTGGAGCACCACGCCTGGCCGGAGGCCGTACGGGCCGCCCGCGAGGCCCATGTGCTGCTCGCCACCAACGACGGTGAGGATCCGGACACGCCGCCGCGCTCCCTGGACGTGCTCCGCATTCTGACCAGGTCGGCCTGATCGTGGTCCGGTATGGCACGCTACGGGCATGACCGCGCCGCAGCCTGCCGAGACCACCCCGGACCAGTACGTCCTCACGCTCTCCTGCCCGGACAAAAAGGGCATCGTGCATGCCGTGTCGAGCTATCTCTTCATGACCGGCTGCAACATCGAGGACAGCCAGCAGTTCGGGGACCACGACACGGGCCTGTTCTTCATGCGGGTCCACTTCTCGGCGGACAGCCCGGTGACGGTGGAGAAGCTGCGGGCCAGCTTCGCCGCGGTCGGTGACTCCTTCCGGATGGACTGGCAGATCCACCGCTCCTCGGAGCGGATGAGGGTCGTGCTGATGGTCAGCAAGTTCGGGCACTGCCTCAACGACCTGCTGTTCCGGTCCCGGATCGGGGCGCTGCCGATCGAGATCGCCGCCGTCGTCTCCAACCACACGGACTTCGCCGAGCTCGTCGCCTCGTACGACGTCCCCTTCCGGCACATCCCGGTGGCCAGGGACAACAAGGCCGAAGCGGAGGCGGAGCTGCTGGAGCTGGTCCGTGAGGAGAACGTCGAGCTGGTCGTCCTCGCCCGCTACATGCAGGTCCTCTCGGACGACCTGTGCAAGCAGCTGAGCGGCCGGATCATCAACATCCACCACTCCTTCCTGCCGAGCTTCAAGGGCGCGAAGCCGTACCACCAGGCGCACGCCCGAGGAGTGAAGCTGATCGGCGCGACGGCGCACTACGTGACGGCCGACCTCGACGAGGGGCCGATCATCGAGCAGGAGGTCGAGCGGGTGGGCCACGGAGTCACGCCTGACGAACTGGTCGCCGTCGGACGCGATGTGGAGTGCCAGGCGCTGGCGCGGGCCGTGAAGTGGCACGCGGAGCGCCGCATCCTGCTCAACGGCCGCCGTACGGTGATCTTCTCGTAGGGCGCGGGAGGGCGCGGGAGGGCGCGGGAGAGTGCGGCCCGACGGCACACAGCCCTCAGGGCGCGCCGTCACCCTGCCGATGGCGCACCGCGCGACAGCTCACCATCATCACGATGAGGCCGGCCAGCAGCAGCACGCTGCCGGTCAAGGTCCCCCACTGGCGTGTGTCGGGGTCGCTGAGCACCAGAAGGAAGAACATCTGCCAGCACAGGGCGAAGGCGACCGTCAACTGGCCCCAGCCGTGGACGCGGGGGCGGTGGACCGCTCGCCGGTTCGTGGGGAGCACCCAGCCGCGCGTGACCGCCGCCGCGCCGGAGGCGGCGATGAGCAACGCCACCAGAACGACAGGTACCGCGAGGTAGAACTTCATGGCTCTTCCCTGCGCGTCGGACCCGCGCCGACGCCTGGGTGATCATGACACCCCTCGTACCGCGCGTCCACGCGCACCCGCGTGATCGCCCGGACAGGGATCCGGCCGGCTGTTCCGGCTAGAGCCGGCTCAGCGACGCCGCCGTGAACAGCACGTCGCGGATCGCCTCACGGTCGCCTTCCTGACCGGCCGCGGCGTCCACCGGCGGCACGCGTCCGGCCACCAGCTGGCAGAACTCGGCGCCGTCGAGCGCGATCTGCGCCACCGTGTGCGCGGGCGAGCCGACCGCCGCCGGGGAGTCCAGCGGGATGTACCAGTCGCCGCCGCCCGAGCCCTCGATCTCCAGGTGCAGCGAACGGCCTGGTGAACCGGCCGGCACCAGATGGCGGGCGGGCCCGGCCAGCCCCTTCCGGCGACGCTCGGCGAGTGCCGCCGGAAGGAGCCGGGCCGCCAGGCCGATCATCCGGTGGAGATGGGCGGGCGACGGCGCCTCGTACGGATAGTCCACCGCGTCCGCGACGTCGCCGCCGTGCACCCAGCACTCGAAGGCGCGGTCCAGCAGCGCGTCGTACATCGGGAGGGCGAAGTCCCCGTAGGAGACGGAGAGTTCGGCGACGTTGCGACCGGCGAAGGACACCGTGCGGATGAGGGCGTGGCTCTGCCCGCGCCACGGCTCGCGGATCGCGCGGGTGGCCGGCCGCAGGGCGGCCGACCAGTACATCTCCGTGCGTGCGGTGGGCGGGAGCGGCCAGTCGGCGCCCGGGCCCGTGGTGCCGTCGCCGAGCGGCACGTCGAGGCCGAGGGCGGTGCCGACCAGCCCGTCGACGGTCATGAGATGGCCGATGACGCCCGCGACTGTCGTCTTGCGGCGGACCTGCTGCTCGTTCTCGAACCACTTCAGCCGCACCGGGGCGTGCCACTCCGCGTCGCCGAAGTCACGCAGCAGCGCATCGAGCCGCGCGGTCTCCGCGTCGTACGGGGCGGCCCAGTCCGGCACCGGGATACCGGCCGGGCGGCGGCTCAGACAGGCGTCGATCACCCGGGAGCGCAGCGTCGGGTCGAGATCCAGGCTGCGGTCGGTCTGGAGCAGGCCGACCGCGTCACGCAGCCGCAGGGCCTCCTCCGCGCACGCGGCGCACTCGGTCAGGTGCGCCTCGACGGCCTCGGTCTCCTCCGCCGAGCAGGCGGACAGGGCCCAGGCGCCGAGGAGGGCCGTGAGGACGCGGTGGGGCAGCACGGGCATCGGTGCCGAGATCCGGTCGGCGGGGCCCGGTGCTGCCACGGCAGGTTCGGGCCCCGCGGCGGCGGGCCCCGGCTCCGGTGCTGGTTCCTGCTCCGGCTCCGGCGGTCGCGGGTCCGGTCGCGGCTTCTCGGGCGGGCTCATGGGTGCGGGCGGCGGCAGGGGCACGGCGCCGAGGTCGAAGTCGTCCGCGGCGGCCCGTGGGCCGGGTATGCGCGGCGCGCCTCGCACCTCGTCGTCGCCCCCGAGCCCGTTCGCGTCGTCACCGGTCACAGTGGCCGCCCGTATCCCGGCGGCGACGCCCCCTGCAGCGGGAGGGTGTGCGCGGTGGAGAGCAGTTGCAGCCCGAGCCGCAGCCGACGGCGGGCCTCGTCCTCGGTGACCCCGAGGTCGGCGGCCGTCTGCCGGTAGTCCCGGCGCTGGATGTACGCGAGTTCCAGTGCCTCCCGCAGCGGCGCGGGCATGGACGCCACGATGTAGTCGGCGCGGGCCGCGGCCGTGGCCCGGCGCACCCGCTCCTCCAGATCGGTCCGGGCCGCCGCCCCGGTCTCCTCGTCCGCGCCGTCGGGGACGCCGTCCTCCTCGCGCAGCCGCCGCACCGACTGGCGGTGGGTGAGCCGGGCCACCCAGGACCGCATCGAGCCCTGCTTCGGGTCGTAGGCGTCCGGGTTCTCCCACACGTAACCGAACACTTCGCGGGTCACCAGATCGGCGGCGGTCTCGTCGTCGAGCATCCGGTGGGCCTGGCTGTGCACGAGCGAGGCGAACCGGTCGTAGAGCTCGCCGAGGGCCGCCGCCTCGCCGCGTGCCAGCCGCTGCTGCATCTTGCGGTCCCAGCGGGGTGGTGCGTTCTTCGTCATTCGACCCCCAGCCCTGTTCCCCTCGTCACACCGAATGTAGTCGGAGGCACCGGCGATGCACGCCCTTCGGGGCAAGTGCGCCCCTGATAGAGCCAGGGATGATAGAGAAAGCACCCTCCGACGACGGCAGGTCCCGGTTGTGTGCCACCGGGTGGCTCGGTGTTTCATGGATCCGCGGCGGGGCAGCCGCGAGAAGGAACGGAAACTTCCGGAACGTCGGAACCCCCGGACGAGAGGCCCAGTCGCGTGACATTGAAAGTGGCCGAGACCGTGCAGGACGACTGGACCGTGCTGCGCATAAGAGGCGAACTGGATCTGGTGACGTCGCCCACCGTTCGCCAGTCGGTCCACGACGTGGTCGCCGTCGGCCGCCACGACGTGGTGCTCGATCTCTCCGAGGTCCAGTTCTGCGATTCCAGCGGGGTCGGCGTGCTGATCGCGGCCCGCCGTCTGATGCACTCCTGCGGGGGCCGGCTGCGGCTGATCCTGCCGGCCCGCGGCGCGGAAGAGGGTTCCCACGTCAACCGGGTGCTCGCCGCTCTCGGCGTGCGTCGGCTCTTCGACGTCTACCCCGACCGGTACGCGGCCGTCGACGACGAGGCCCGGCCGCTCTCGGCGTGAAACCTTCCGGAACCGGGTCGGCGCACCGAAAAACCGTCCGGAACCGGGTTGTCGCACCAGTGGCGCGCGTAAGCGGCACCTGACGCCTGTCGGCGTCGTACGCTCCCCGCATGGACAGCGCAGAGTATGAGCGCAAGATCGCCTTCCGCTTCGCCGCCTTCGACCAGGACGGCAACGGATACATCGATCGCGCGGATTTCAGTGCCGCCGCGGCCCGGCTGCTCACCGAATTCGGTACGACTCCCCGCAGCGACAGGGGTCAGGCGCTCTACACCGGGGCCGAGGCCCTCTGGCAGGGCATGGCGGGCATCGCCGACGTCGACGGGGACCAGCGCGTCACGCGTGAGGAGTTCGTCGGCGGGGCCGTGAAACGGCTGCGTGACAATCCGGAGCGCTTCGCGGAGATCGCCCGCCCGTTCCTGCGCGCGGCGATCGCCGTGGCGGACGGGGACGGCGGAGGGACGGCGTCCGTGCCCGCTGTGGAGCGGGCGCTGAAGGTGCTGGGCGCGAGCGCGGAGACGGCGGCCGTCGCGGCGCGGAGCCTGGACGCGGACCAGGACGGCAGGATCGCCGAGAACGAGACGGTGGCGGCGTTCGCCGACTACTTCACGGTGATCGCGCCGGACATGTGACCGGCCCGTCCGGCGCCCGCCCGCCGCCCGCGCCCGCCGGGCAACGGGCAACGGGCGCGGGACCGTGCTGTGCCGCCGGACGACGGGGCCCGCGCATGCCCCGCGCCGCCGGACGACGGGCGCGGGAGCGCCTCGTGTCGCCGGACGACGGGCGCGGGACTGCCTCGTGTCGCCGGTCGACGGGCGCGGGACTGCCTCGTGTCGCCGGTCGACGGGCGTGGGGGTGCCCCGTGCCGCCGGTCGACGGGGCTCAGGACCGCCCCGTGCCGCCGGACGTGCCGGGGGCGGAGAACCGCTCCCGCAGCTTGTACTTCAGTACCTTCCGCAGCGTCTCGTTGCGCGGCAGCGCGTCCACCACCTCCAGCCGTTCGGGCAGCTTGTGCACGGAGAGGCCCTCCGCCCGCAGGTGAGCGGTGAGCTCCGGCAGCGTCAGCGGAGCGGCACCCGCCGGCTGCTCCACGACCGCGCAGACGCGTTCGCCGCGCTCCGGGTCCGGAAGGCCGATCACCGCCACGTCCCCGACGCCCGGGTGCCGGTGCAGCAGGTCCTCGATCTCCTTGGCGGAGATGTTCTCGCCCTTGCGGATGATGATGTCCTTCAGCCGTCCGGTGAGCACCAGGTGCCCGCTCGCCTCGACGTGCCCGACGTCGCCGGTGATCAGGAATCCGTCCGCGTCGAAGGCCGCCGCCGACGCCTCCCGGTTCAGATAGCCCTGGCAGACGGCCTCTCCGCGGAGCCGTACCTCGCCGTCCGTGCCGTACGGCAACGGCGTGCCGTCCTCGCCGGTGATGCGTATCTCCATGCCCCCGGGCGGGCGTCCCTCCGTCGTGGCGAGGTGTTCCGCCGTGTCGTCGGGGGCACCCATCGTGATCATGGGGACCTCGGTCATGCCGTACCCGTGGGTGAGCTGGACGCCCATCTCCCGGACCACCGCGTGGTAGAGCTCCGGCGGTTTCGGTGCTCCGCCGCCCGCCAGCAGCCGGAGGGTGGGGATCAGCTTCCGGTCCGGGGTCCTGCGCTGCTCGGTCAGGAACATCGAGTAGAACGCTGTGGACCCGCCCGCGACCGTCACCCCGTGCCGCCGGTAGTCCTCCAGCGCCTCCGGCATCGCGAAGTGCTCGAAGAGGACCGCCGGGAAGCCGTACAGCAGCAGCATCACCGTGTAGTCGGGTCCGGCGACATGGGCGAAGGGGAAGGCCATGGAGCCGGTGTCGTCGGCCGACAGGCGCAGCGCGTGGGCCAGGCAGGAGCCCCCCGCGATCAGGCTGCGGTCGGTGTGGAGGACCCCCTTGGGGTCGGAGGTGGTGCCCGAGGTCCAGTAGATCCAGCGCACCGCCGTCCCGTCGGCGGGCGGGGGCGGCAGCACGGACGGATCGCCGTCCGGCAGTGACGCGTACGCCTCGAAGACCGAAGGCGGGTGCTCCGCCTCCGCGGCCAGCCGGTGCGCCATCGCCGTGTGGTCGAAGCCGCGCCAGACGCCGGGCACGGCGAAGAAGCCGGCCTTCGACTCGCGCAGCGCGAAGCCGACCTCGCGGTCCCGGTAGAAGGGGATGACGGGCGTCTGTACGGCCCCGACGCGGGTGAGGGCGAAGGAGAGCAGCGCCGTTTCGAGACGGGTCGGCAGCTGCCAGGCGACGACGCTGCCGGGGCGCACGCCCCTCTCCCACAGCCCGGCGGCGACCCGCTCGCAGCGGGTGCGCAGCTCGCCGAAGGTGAGGGTGCGGTCGTCCTGGATCAGGACGGGGCGGTCCGGGGTCAGTGCGGCCCGGCGCTCGATGAGTTCCCAGAAGGTGCCCGACGTGCCCAGGTCGTGTGCGGTCTCGTCCACTGCGTTCCCCGTTCGCCATAACTGACGGGTAGTCAGGTCGTGCCGAGAGCGTAGGGCGCCGCGCCTTGTCGGTCCAGGGGTGCGGGGCTAGCCTGAGTGCCGGAACTCAATCTGACGGACCATCAGATAGATGCCGTGTGCGCCGGAGGGGACACCATGACGGAACTGCCTCGGATCGTCAGCGTCGACGACCATGTGATCGAGCCGCCGCACCTCTTCTCGACCTGGCTGCCCGCCCGGTACCGCGAGCGCGGCCCGCAGCCGCTCACCGCGGGCATCGGCGAGCTGGCGTACACCGGAGGCAAGTACGTCATCACGATGGACCCGGACGGGCCGCCCACCGACTGGTGGATCTACGAGGACCTGAAGTTCCCGTACAAGCGGAACATCGCCGCCGTCGGCTTCGACCGCGACGACATGACGCTGGAGGGGATCACCCGGGCCGAGATGCGGCCGGGCTGCTGGGATCCGGCCGAGCGCCTGAAGGACATGGACCTCAACCACGTCGAGGCGAGCCTCTGTTTCCCCACCTTCCCGCGCTTCTGCGGCCAGACCTTCGCCGAGGCGCACGACAAGGAGGTCGCCCTCGCCTGCGTCCGCGCCTACAACGACTGGATGGTGGAGGAGTGGTGCGGTGACAGCGGCGGCCGGCTCATCCCGCTCTGCATCATCCCGCTCTGGGACATCGGCCTGGCGGTCGCGGAGATCGAGCGGAACGCGGCGCGCGGGGTGCGTGCGGTGACCTTCTCCGAGATCCCCACCCACCTCGGCCTGCCGTCGATCCACACCGGCTACTGGGATCCGTTCTTCGCCGCGTGCCAGGAGACCGGCACGGTCGTCAACATGCACATCGGGTCCAGCTCGCAGATGCCCGCCGCCTCGCCCGACGCACCGCCCGCCGTACAGGCCAGCCTCTCCTTCAACAACGCCATGGCCTCGATGATGGACTTCCTGTTCAGCGGGGTGCTCGTGAAATTCCCCCGGCTGAAGCTCGCCTACAGCGAGGGCCAGATGGGCTGGATCCCGTACGCCCTGGAGCGCGCCGACGACGTCTGGGAGGAGCACCGGGCCTGGGGCGGGGTGCGTGATCTGATCCCGGAGCCGCCGTCCACGTACTACTACCGGCAGATGTTCTGCTGCTTCTTCCGCGACAAGCACGGCGTCGCCTCGCTCGACGTCGTCGGGCGGGACAACGCCACCTTCGAGACCGACTACCCGCACGTCGATTCGACCTTCCCGCACACCAGGCAGGTCGCCCTCGACCACGTCGAGGGGCTGGACGACGAGACCGTCTACAAGCTGATGCGCGGGAACGCGATCCGGATGCTCGATCTGGACCTGGACAAGTAGGCGCGCGATGGACCTCGCGTACACGGAGGCCGAGGAGGAGTTCCGGGCACGGCTGCGCGCGTGGCTGACGGCCGTGCTGCCCGCACTGCCCGCGAAACCCGGCCCCGACGACTGGCCGGCGCGGCGCGCGTACGACACCGCCTGGCAGCGGATGCTGTACGAGGCCGGCTACGCGGGCCTGCACTGGCCGGCCGACGCGGGCGGGCAGGGCGCCACCCCGACCCAGCACCTGATCTTCCTGGAGGAGACGGAGAAGGCCGGCGCGCCGTACGTCGGCGCGAACTTCGTCGGGCTGCTGCACGCCGGGCCGACGATCGCCGCCGAGGGCACGGCCGAACAGCGGGCGCGCTGGCTGCCGCCGGTGCTGCGCGGCGACGAGGTCTGGTGCCAGGGGTTCAGCGAGCCCGACGCCGGCTCGGACCTCGCCTCGCTGCGGACCCGGGCCGTGCGCGACGGCGACCACTACGTGGTGAGCGGGCAGAAGACCTGGACCTCGCACGCGGAGGTCGCCGACTGGTGCGAACTGCTGGTGCGTACGGACCCCGCGGCGTCCAGGCACCGCGGGATCAGCTGGCTCGCGATGAGGATGGACGCCCCCGGCGTCACCGTCCGCCCGCTGCGCACCCTCGCCGGGTCCACCGAGTTCGCCGAGATGTTCCTCGACGAGGTGCGGGTGCCGGTCTCGCACCGCGTCGGCGCGGAGAACGACGGCTGGCGGGTCTCCATGGTGACCCTCTCCTTCGAGCGCGGTACGGCGTTCGTCGGCGAGGTCGTCGCCTGCCGCCGCACTCTGGCCGCCCTGGCCGCCGAGGCGCGGGCGAACGGCCGCTGGGACGACCCGGTCCTGCGCCGCCGGCTGGGCAGGCTGAACGCCGAGTTCCGGGCGCTGTGGCGGCTCACCCAGTGGAACGTCAGCGAGGCGCGGGGGGCCCGGCACGGCGGCGTGCCGGGCACCGGTGGCTCGGTCTTCAAGCTGCGCTACTCGCACGCCCGCCAGGAGCTGTACGAGACCGCCGCCGGGGTGCTCGGCGCGGACGCGGCCGACCTGGACCGGGCGTGGGTCCTGGACCGGCTCTCCTCGCTCTCGTACACCATTGCCGCGGGCACCTCGCAGATCCAGCGGAACATCGTCGCCGAGCGGATCCTCGGCCTGCCGAAGGGGCGCTGACGCGGCCATGGACTTCCAGCTCTCGGACGACCAGCGGGCCCTGCGGGCAGGGGTGCGGGACCTCCTCGCCGGCCGCTTCGGAAGGGACCGGATGCGGGCGGCCCTCGACGGCGGCGGGGGCATCGACCGCGACCTGTGGCGGGAGCTCGGCGAGGCCGGGTTCTTCGCCCTGCGACTGCCGGAGTCCCGGGGCGGCGCCGGGCTCGGGCTGCCGGAGGCTGTTCTCCTCTTCGAGGAGGCGGGGCGGTCGCTGCTGCCCGGTCCGCTGATCGCCACCCATCTCGCCGCCGGCGCGGTGAAGGGGGCGGCGGAGGGCGAGGCGGTGATCGCCGTGCTGGACGCCGGGCAGCCGGTGGGGCACCTCGGCGACGCGGACGCCCTGCTCGTGCTCGGAGAGCTGGAGGCGTCGGCCGTGACCGCGGGACCGGCACTGCGGGACGCCCTGCGGGAGGCCGCGAGGCCCGTACGGTCGCTCGACCCGCTCACGCCCCTGTGGCGGATCACCGGCCCCGTGGGACCGGGCGAGGAGGTCCTGCCGGGCGACTTCCCGCCGGGCGACTTCCTGCCCGGTGGCTTCCTGCCCGGTGGGGCGCGGCTGCGCGACGAGGGCGCCCTGCTCGCAGCGGCCGAACAGCTCGGCAGTGCCGCCCGCACGACCGAGACGGCCGTCCAACACGCCCGTGAGCGTGAACAGTTCGGTGCCCCGATCGGGTCCTTCCAGGCGGTCAAACATCTGTGCGCCGGGATGCTGGTCCGTGCGGAGCTGGCCCGTGCCGCCGTCTACGCGGCGGCCGTGACCGCGGACCGGATCGAGATCGCGGGCGCCAAGCTCCTCGCCGACGAGGCGGCCGTCGGCAACGCGCGCGACTGCCTCCAGGTGCTCGGCGGCATGGGCTTCACCTGGGAGGCAGACGTTCACCTGCACCTCAAGCGCGCTTGGCTGCGCTCGGGCCAGTGGCTGACGGCGGCGGCGGCCGAGGAGACGCTTGCGGCTGACCTGTGCTGATCGCGCACGGGTTCTGTGGAGACTTCGGACGCGCCGCGGCGGATGGAAACGGCCCGCACCCGGGTGACAGGCAGGCGGGGGAGCCTCACGCTGCGGAGTTACGCAGTGGAGTCGGCCGACTTCGATGCGGGCTTGTGTCCTTTGCGTCTTTCGTTACGGGGTGGAGTCGGTGCCGGGCTCGGGTACCCTCCGTTGGGTGCGAGAGGTTCTGGAACCGGACGATCCGGATGTTGCCTGTGCGGCGACTCCGGCCGGGAAGAGGTGCCCTGCTCGCATTCCAGGCAGGAGTGCCGGGCCTGCCCGGGGGACGACTCCCGCTGCCTCGGTGCGCCTCTGTTCGACTCCCCGCAACGTGCGTCGCACAGTATGCACCACGCGTACTCCTTCGCGCTGGAATATGCCCGAAGCGCTTGTTGCGGTGACTGTACGTCAACCATGCTGTCGCGTAAGGGAATCACGTTCCGTGACCCTGAGGAGGCGCGAGGCGATGTGTCCGCCGGTTCGGATGGTGTGAGCGGTGCAGGTGCTTCAGGTTCAGCTGGAGGTCGGGCCGGATCCCGCGGAGGTCGGGAGAGCCCGTAGGTGGGCGCGATCGAGACTGGTCGGGTCCGGGATGAGAGACGACGAGCCGCTGGCCGAGACGCTCATCCTGCTGATCTCGGAGCTGGTCACCAACGCGGTGGTCCACACCGGGTGCCCGGCCGTGCTGCGCATG
This sequence comes from Streptomyces sp. NPDC058051, assembly GCF_042885475.1. NCBI lineage: Bacteria > Bacillati > Actinomycetota > Actinomycetes > Kitasatosporales > Streptomycetaceae > Streptomyces > Streptomyces sp. NPDC058051. The sequence goes on along the minus strand of NZ_JBHVRW010000011.1, from coordinate 206,109 downwards.
CTCTTCGGCTCGACCGGGGCGGCCGGGACGGTGCGGGTCGAGGTGGCCGACGCCAGCTGTCGTCCGCCGCAGCAGCGTCACGCACAGGGCGAGGACACCGGCGGCCGGGGCCTGGAACTGGTCGACGGCCTCGCGGACCGCTGGGGCTGGCAGCCGGAAGGCGCGGGGAAGCGCATCTGGTGCGAGGTCGACCGGAGCGCCCCGCTGATGAAGGTGGTGCCGGCGCCCGCGGGCCCGGCGGGCGCGCAGAGGGGCCGGGGTGCCGCAGACGCATCCGACGGGGCGGGCACCCCTGGAGTCCCGGGCGCCTCGGGTGCCTCGGACGCACCGGCGGCGGACGCGGACCGCGAGGCGTACCGGCCGTCACGGGCCATGACGAAGCGTGCATAAAGGTTAAAGCAGGCTGTCCTGCTGTCTGACTGTCCGGACCGGCTGACCGGCTGTCCGTGGGCGGCCCGAACGGGCCTGATCGCCTTCAGGATCTGACCGCTTTCAGGGTCCGGTCTCCTTCAGGGTCCGCTCCCCTTCGGGATTCGATCGCTTTCAGGGTCCGCTTTCCTTCAGAGGAGGGCGACAGGGGCGACCGGAGTGCCGGTCGCGCCGACGAACGGTTCCGGCATCGCGGAGAGCAGGAAGCTGTACCGCTTCTCTTCCGCACAGGCTGTGGACAACTTCTCCAGGTTCCAGTTCTGGCCCTGGAGCATGCCCATCTCGACCAGATCCAGCGCGTGGACGCCCAGCCACAGATCCTCGATCTCGGGTGGGAAGATCTCGAAGGTCAGGGTGTCGTTGGCGACCGCTGCCGCATCGCGGACGCGGAACCACTCGGGCGTCCGGATCGAGAGACCGGGGGACGGATAGGCGTACCCGTGCCTGTCGCCCGCCAGATAGACCTGCATCTGCCCCGTGCGTACGAGCACGATGTCGCCGGACCGGACCCGGACCCCCGCCAGTTCTTCGGCCGCCTCCAGGTCCTCGGGCGTGACGGCGTGGTCGCCGGGCAGCCTGCCGACGCCGTGCGCGCGTGCCACGTCGAGCAGCACCCCGCGCGAGACGATGTGCGGGGCCTTGTCGATCCCGCTGAACCGCGCGCCGCCGTGCGCGGTGATCGTGTCGGCCGGACGGCCGTTGTAGATCTTCCCCGAGTGCGAGGCGTGGGTGAGGGCGTCCCAGTGGGTGGCGGTCTGGAGTCCCAGGACGGCCGTGTCGTCACTGGTGGCGACGGTGCCGGGGCCGAAGAGCTCCTGATTGATCTGGACCATGGTGTGCAGGGGGTTGATCCGCCCCGGGATCAACCCGCTCTGGACGCCGTCCTGCTGGAGGGGGAGCGCGAGCGGCACGCGCAGTCCGGTACGGACGGTGGCTGCCGCCTCCCGCACGACCGCGTCGGTGATCAGGTTGAGCGTGCCGATCTCGTCGTCCGCGCCCCAGCGTCCCCAGTTGCTGACCCGCTTGGCTATGTCGTGGAACTCGGCCGGCAGTGACACGGGGCCTCCCCGGGGCTTGTGTTCGTGGACCTGATGGCCCCTAAAATCTAACGGACCGTCAGAAACCGCGGGAAGGGGCCGGGCATGGGGAACTTCTTGGCAGGCAGAGTGGTGGCCGTGACGGGGGCCGGGCGCGGCATCGGGCGGGCGGTCGCGCTCGCGGCGGCGGCCGAGGGGGCGCGCGTCGTCGTGGGCGACTACGGCGTGTCCGTCGAGGGCGGTGAGCCGAGCGGTGAGATCGCCGAGTCCGTCGTCAAGGAGATCGAGGCGGCGGGCGGCGAGGCGGTGGCCGTCGTGGACGACATCTCCACGATGGCGGGCGGGCAGCGGATGGTGGACACGGCGCTCGCGCGGTACGGGCGGATCGACGGGGCCGTGTGCGTGGCGGGGATCCTGCGCGAGCGGATGCTGTTCAACATGTCCGAGGAGGAGTGGGATCCGGTGGTCGCCACCCATCTCAAGGGCACCTTCACCGTCTTCCGTGCCGCGTCGGCCGTGATGCGGAAACAGGAAGGCGGCGGCACACTGATCGGCTTCACCAGCGGCAACCATCAGGGCAGCGTCGCGCAGGCCAACTACAGCGCCGCGAAGGGCGGGATCATCTCGCTGGTGCGGAGCGCGGCACTCGGCCTGCACAAGTACGGCGTGACGGCGAATGCCGTCGCTCCGGTCGCCCGGACCCGGATGTCCGCGAACGTCCCGATGGAACTGAAGGAGATCGGCGACCCGGAGGACGTGGCGGCGCTCGTCGTCTACCTGCTGAGCGACCGGGCCCGCGAGGCGGGCATCACCGGGCAGGTCTACACGATCGCCGGCCCGAAGATCGCGGTCTGGGCCCAGCCGAGGGAGCTGCGGGCGGGGTACGCGGAGGGTGCCTGGACCCCGGAACGCATCGCGGACTTCCTGCCGGGGACGGTGGGCACGGACCCTATGCCGATGCTGGAGCGCCTGGCGGAGATGGCCGCCGCCGCGGCGGCGAAGGCGAGGCCCAACGCGTGAGACCGGCGCCGTGTCCCGGTCCGGGACGCGGTGCGTGACGTCTCGACGCGGGGCTTCTGGGCTCGGACGAGATCCAGCGGAACATCATCGCCGAGCAGGTGCTCGGCCTACCGAGGGAGCCGAGATGAGAGGCGTCGTCTTCGACGGCACGCGGACCGAGGTCGTCGACGATCTGGAGATACGTGATCCGGGCCCGGGTGAGGTGCTGGTGGCGGTGGCCGCGGCCGGACTGTGCCACAGCGACCTGTCGGTGATCGACGGGACGATTCCGTTCCCGTCGCCGGTGGTGCTCGGACACGAGGGCGCGGGGGTGGTGGAGGCGGTCGGCGCGGGCGTCGGGCATGTGGTGCCCGGCGACCACGTGGCGCTGTCCACGCTGGCCAACTGCGGGGCGTGTGCCCACTGCGACCGGGGCCGGCCGACGATGTGCCGCAAGGCGATCGGGATGCCGGGGCAGCCGTTCTGGCGGCGCGGGCAGTCGCTGTACCAGTTCGCGTCCAACTCGGCCTTCGCCGAGCGGACCCTGGTCAAGGCCGTCCAGGCGGTGAAGATTCCGGCCGGTCTGCCGCTGACGTCGGCGGCCCTCATCGGCTGCGGGGTGCTGACGGGAGTCGGGGCCGTACTCAACCGGGCGAAGGTCGACCGGGGCGACACGGTCGTGGTGATCGGCACGGGCGGTATCGGACTCAACGTGATCCAGGGGGCGCGGCTGGCGGGCGCCCTGACGATCGTCGCCGTCGACAGCAATCCGGCGAAGGAGGCGGTGGCGCGGCTGTTCGGCGCGACGCACTTCCTGACGTCGGCGCAGTACGTACGGGACATCCTGCCCAGCGGCGCTGACCACGCCTTCGAGTGCGTGGGCCGTACGGAACTGATCCGGACCGCGATCGACCTGCTGGACCGGCACGGCCAGGCGATCCTGCTGGGCGTTCCCGCGGCGACGGCCGAGGCGTCGTTCCTCGTCTCGTCGATGTACCTGGACAAGTCGATCCTGGGCTGCCGGTACGGCTCCTCGCGCCCGCAGCGGGACATCGCGCTCTACGCGTCCCTGTACCGGGAGGGCAGGCTCCTCCTGGATGAACTCGTCACCGAGACCTACCCGGTGGAGGACTTCGCCAAGGCGGCGGACGACGCGCACCACGGCCGCGTGGCACGGGGCGTGCTGGTGTTCTAGGGCCTGTGCCGAGTTGAGATCACTGGTGTGGCTGTTTCGCTGTCCCGGCCGGACCGGGGAGGTGGACAGGCGGGATGACTCGGGGTGAGCTCACGGACGACGAGTGGACCGTGTTCGAGCCGCTGCTGCCGCTGGGCGAGCGCGGTCCCATTCCTGACCTGCGCAGGCTCGTCAACGGCGTGATGTGGCGGTTCCGTACGGGCGGTCCACGGCGGGGCATGCCCGAGCGGTACGGGCCCTGGTCCACCGTCTACGGGCGGGTTCCACCTCTGGGCCCGGTCCGGGGTCTTCCAGACGCTGATGGAGGCGGTGATCGCCGAGGCCGACGCGCGCGGTCGCTGTCGAGGTGTCTCAGGGGCGCCGGGTGATCCCGGCTGTGGCGCGCTCAGCTGACGGCAGGGAGCCGGCGGGCGAAGCGGCGGACGGCATCGGTGAAGGCATCCGGGTCGTCGAAGTTCGCGAGGTGCCGTGCCCGCGGGATCAATGCGATGAAGGGAGATGCCAGAAGGTGCTCAAACGGCCAACTGCGGTCGTGGGAATCGCGCCGCAGCTCACCGACGCCGAGCTGGTCACCCTCGCGATGATGCAGGCCATGCTCGGTTTCACCTCCGAGGCAAGGTGGCTCCGGCGTGCCCGGGCCCACCTGCGGCACCCCTTTGTGCACCCTGCAGTGCGGTCCCGCAGCCTCGAAGTCACCCGTCGCCGCGGGGGAGGGTGCCGGCCGCGGCCCGCGGGGCAGTCGGGATGTGGGAACCCACCGGTGCGGGCGTGGACGGGGGCTCGGGCGGCTGGGAAGAAGGAGGCACGGTGGGCACGGGCGGGGCGAGCGGCACGGGAGTGCTGTCGGTGCCGCCCGCCCCCGAGAAGCCGGTCACCGCGGTGACGGCACAGGCGGCGCCCAGCAGGGCGCCCGCTGCGGCGAGCGCGGCGCGGCGTCGCCGGACCCGACGGCCGCCGGTGACGGCCGCGTCGACGACACCGGGCAGCGGCGGTTGCGGCCGCGCGTCGAGGACCGCCTCGAACGCGGCGCGCAGGGCGTCGCTGTCGTGCTCGTCCATCCGCTCGTCCCTCCGCTCGTCCATACCCGGCCTCACCTTCCGGCCCGTTCGCCGGTCAGCTCTTCGACGATCGTGCGCAGCCGGGCGAGGCCGCGGGCACTCTGGCTCTTGACCGTCCCTGGGCTCACCCGCAGCGCCTGGGCGGTCTGCTCGACGGTCCAGTCCTCCCAGAACCGCAGGACCAGCACGGCACGGTAACGCGGCGACAGTCGCATCAGCGCGTCCTGCATCATCAGGCGCAACTCCGGTGTCGTCGGCGCGGCGGAGGGCGGATCGGGCGGTTCGTCCACCGGCTCCTCACGCCAACTGCCCTTACGCTGTTGGTCGATGAAGGTGCGCGTCAGGATGGTGCGGGCGTAGGCGTCCACGTTTCCGTCCCGCCTGACCCGGCCCCAGGCCGCGTAGAGCTTCATCAGGGCGGTCTGGGTCAGGTCCTGGGCCTGGTGCCAGTCCCCGCACAGCAGGTAGGCACTACGCCTGAGCTGAGCCTGCCGCGCCTCGGCGAACTCCCGGAACTCCCGCTCCCGGACCGCTTCCTGCACCCTGCCGACCCTCCGCTCGCACACCACTCTGCCGGTCATACATACGGTGAATCGACCGGCGGGGTTGCATGCCGCGGGGAGAAACTCTTCCCTTGCGCTCGGTGCAACCCGTCCGCGCCGGCTTCCGTACTCCTCTCACATCAGGGCGCCGTGGCACAGGCGGCGACCCGCGAACCGAGACAGAGGAAGACTGTTGCCCAAGCACCGCACGTTCCCCCGAAGCCGCCGCAAGATACTCGGGCTCGCCGCCGGAGCCGTCCTGGCTGCCGCGGCCACAGCCGGCATCGCCACTGCCGCGACCCCGTCACATCAGGAGCAGTCGGCGCCCACCGCCCCCAAGGAGAGGGCGGCGACCCCGGCCCCGGTTCCTCCGACCGAGGAGAGGGCGGCGACCCCGGCCCCGGTTCCTCCGACCGAGGAGAGGGCGGCGACCCCGGCCCCGGTTCCCCCGGCCGAGGAGAGGGCGGCGACCCCGGCCCCGGTTCCTCCGACCGAGGAGAGGGCGGCGACCCCGGCCCCGGTTCCTCCGACCGAGGAGAAGACGGCGACCCCGGCCCCGGTCCCACCACACCACGCGTAGGCCGCGTCTAACACGGTGGGCTGACCACTGCGGGACAGGTCGTGCGTTGCGCCGTCCAACCGGACAACGCAACGCACGATCACCGGCCCGCGTTCTCTCCCGTACGGGATCCGTGCCGCACCACGGAAACGCGCAGGCGCCTGTCGCGCAGCCCCCTGATTCGGTGTTGTCGCGGGTGTTGCCCATCCCTTAAGAAGGGACAGGCAAAAGCCGGTGAACTGGACCGATTCCTTCGGCAGGAGGTCGGCCGGTTCCGGGCGCAGGCGTTCGAGGGTTGCCCGGGTCCTCCGGATGGACCGTCCACCCCGCATGGGGACAGCCCGAAGCGGCCGGACGGCGTGCGCCGCGTCGAACGCGCGGGAAAGCTGTGGCCGCGGACGAGGCGTACTCCTCTCGCGCCAATCTCGCCTACCTGCGTGGACGCAGGATCCGAGCGGTGATCCCGGAGAAGACCGACCAGGCGGTCAACCGCAAGAAGAAGGTCTCCGCAGCCTCACATGAAGGCCAGTGGGCCCGTCGGCCAGTGGGCCCGTCGGCCCGTCGGTCAGCCGCCGAAGGGGCCGCTGTCGCGCCGGGTGATGCCGGGCCGCGTGTTCACGGACCACATGTGGGTGCACTGCGGGCACTGGAGGTGGACGACCGGTCCGTTGTTGGATATCAGATAGCGCCAGTGCTCACCGCAGGTACGGAGGTCGGCGCAGGTCTCGCACTGACGGGCGTCGTCGCAGACGGGGCACGGCATCCAGGCGCGGCGGGCCGCGTCCGCCTGCGGATCAATGGGCAGCCGCACGGCCCGGTCCTCTCCCCGGCAGGACGCCGTTCGCCACCAGCAGGTCATAGGTGCGCTGCTGCTCGGCGTCCAGGCCCGAGTAGAGGAGGGCATACGCCTCGTCCTCACCCTGAAGCGCGGCGACCGGATCCCAGTCGGGCCCGAGCGCGGCCACGACCTCGGCCCGTCGTCGGACTTCCTCGATCGTCAGATCGATCGTGAAGGGTATGAGACTGTCTGGATTTTCCTTCTTCATGGCGAAACTTCCGATGTGAAGGTGGATATCCACCTGCTTATCAGGAGAAAGCGGCGGCAGGGAAGGGTGACCTCAGTCGCTCCGAGGGCGAGCGGCTTGCCGTTCCCGGGAAGGAATCTCCTGGATCGGTCGGCGGCGGCCCGTTGTTGCCGGCGCCAGGGCCTCGGTGGCGGACGCGCTCCCCGCCTGGCACTGTGACGCACTTCATGGCCGGGCGTCCGGTGTACCTGTTGTGGCCGGGGTGGCCGGGGTGGCCGGGGTGGCCGGGGTGGCCGGGGTGGCCGGGGTGGCCGGTCAGGTCCTTCCGGCGCGGAAGGTGCGCCGGTACGCCGTGGGGGACACCCCCAGTGCCGTCTGCAGATGCTGCCGCAGTGACGTGGGCGTCCCGAAGCCCGAGTCCCTCGCCACCTGGTCGATCGACAGGTCCGTCGACTCCAGCAGGTGCCGGGCCCGCTCGACCCGCTGCCGCGTCAGCCACTGGACGGGGCTGACGCCGACCTCCTCCCGGAACCGGCGGGTGAACGTCCGTACGCTCATCGACTCCTGCTGCGCCATGTCGCGCAGCAGGATCGGACGGTCGAGCCGGCCGAGCGCCCAGGCGCGCGCGGAGGTGGTGGCCGTGAACGACGCGTCGGGCACGGGGCGTTGGATGTACTGCGCCTGCCCGCCTTCCCGGTGCGGGGGTACGACCGTGCGGCGGGCGACCTCATTGGCGACGGCCGTGCCGTGGTCCCGGCGCACGATGTGCAGGCAGAGGTCGATTCCGGCGGCGACCCCGGCGGAGGTCAGGACGTCCCCGTCGTCGATGAACAGGACGTCCGGATCCACCTGGACCTGGGGGAACAGCTGTTGGAAGTGGTCGGCCGACGACCAGTGCGTGGTGGCGGGGCGCCCGTCGAGGTACCCGGCGGCAGCCAGCACGTAGCCGCCCGTGCAGATGGAGACCATGCGGGTGCCGGGCCTGATGTGCGCGAACGCGGCGGCGAGTTCGCCGGTGAGCCTGCCCTCCGTGTAGACCGGGCCGAGTTCGTACGACGCGGGGATCACGACGGTGTCGGCGGTGGCCAGCGTCTCGGGGCCGCGTTCGACGGTGATCGTGAAATCCGCGTCGGTGCGGACCGGGCCGGGCGGGCGTACGGAACAGGTCACGACTTCATAGAGCTTGCGACCCCTGTTGTGCGGCTCGGAACCGAGCGAAAGCCCGAAAATCCTTTGGGGGATGCCCAGTTCGAAGGGGAGCAGCCCATCGAGGGCCAGGACGACGATGCGGTGCGGCACGGGCGGACTCCCTTCACCCCTAGTGGTATAGACCTTAAGCTGATACTTGTCACTGCTGTGAAGGAAAAGCCGGCAGAGCACATGCGCATTCCCGCCGTCGACCGCGAGGGTGTCACGCTTCCCGCGCCCCGCGCGCCTCATTCGCCGAGTGCGGGACCGGGGGGCGGAGGGCCGGGGGACGGCCTGGGCGGAGGGCCGGGGGACGGCCTGGGCCAGGATGCGGGCGGCGGCCTGGGCGGAGTGCCAGGGGGCGGCCTGAGGCGAGTGCCGGGGGGCGGCCTGGGCGGAGGGGCGGCGACCGCGCTCTGGAACCGCAACTTCCGGCTCTTCTTCGTTGCCCGTACCGCCGCGCTCTTCGGTGACGGCATGATTCCGGTGGCGCTCACCGCGGGCCTGCTGGGGGCCGGCCGGCCGCACGCGTCGGTGGGGTTCGCGCTGGCGGCCTGGATGGGGCCGCTGGCACTCTTCGTGCTCTTCGGCGGCGTGCTGGCGGATCGTTTCACCCCGCGCCGGATGATGCTTGTCGCGGATGCGTTGCGCCTGGTCGGGGCCTCGGTGCTGGCGGTCGCCTTCGCCACCGGCAATCCGCCGTTGTGGGCGGTGTACGCGCTCAGCGCCGTGGCCGGTGTGGGGGCCGCGCTGTTCCAGCCGGGGGTCGCGTCGACCGTGCCGCGGGTGGCCGCGGACGTGCAGCGCGGCAACGCGGTGCTCCGGGTCTCCGAGGCGCTGATGACCATGGCGGGCCCGGCCTTCGCGGGTGTGCTCGTCGGACTGACCGGCGCCGGAGCGGTGTACGCGGCGAACGCGTCGACGTTCCTCGTGTCCGGCCTCTGCCTCTTCCTGCTGCGGCTCGCGCCGGCCCCGTCGGACGAGGCGCGGCGCGGCACCTTCGTCGCCGAACTGGTCGACGGATGGCGGGAGTTCCGGGCCCGAAGCTGGCTGTGGGGCGTGATCGCGGTCTGGACGGTGTACGGCTTCGCGGTGCTCGGCCCGATGCTCCCGCTGACCGCGGTCGAGGTCACGGAGGCGCACGGCTCGGGAACGTACGGCGTGATGATGGCGGTGAACGGCGCGGGCAGCGTCGTCGGCGGGCTGTTCGCCCTGCGCCTGAGACCGCGCCGCCCGCTCGCGGCGGGGGCCGTCGCGCTGACCGCGGTCTGCGTGAACCTGGTGGCGCTGGGCCTCGGGCTTCCCGTGGCGGCGCTCGGGGCGGGGCAGTTCGTGGCGGGTGCGGCGTCCGCGTTCTGGCTGGTGATGTGGTCGACCACGGTCCAGACCCACGTGCCGCCCGAGGCGCTGAACCGCCTGCACGCGTACGACGTGGCGGGCTCCCTGCTCATGCTGGCGGCGGGCCGGGCGCTGGCGGGACCGGTCGCGGACCGCGTGGGCGCGCCGAAGGTGCTGCTGGCCGGCGCGGTGATCAACATGGTGGCGGTGGCGGTACTGCTGGCCGCCCGGCCGATCCGCCGGCTGGAGCGGATCGGCTGAGGGAGGGGGCGGGCCGTCGAGGTGCGAGGCGCTGCCCCGTGGCCGGTACCGCCTCGGTAGTCGGTACTGCCCCGGCGGTCGGTACTGCCCCGGCTACTTGTTCCGGGAACGCTCCTCGGACTGCTGCATCTCGATGACTTGCAAGACATGGGTGCTGGTCTGCTTGCGCACGGTACCGGCCACGAACAGTGCCGCACCGAAGACGGACAAGGGTGCCGAGATCCCCAGAATGGTCAGCTGCTTGGGCCACGCGGTGACCATCTCGCAGTGTGTGGTGACCGTGAAGCAGACCGTGTCGTGCTGGTCCACGAGCAGGAAGCCCAGCCACACCCACAGAACGCAGGCGACGATCAGCAGCGCGGCACCCCACAACTGCATGAGCACGGAGCCGCGGTCGAAGTAATGGCGTGCTTCCCACTGCATGAGATCCCCCGGTTCGGCTTACGTCGAAGGCGCGGCGCACGGGTCGCCGACCGATGCGCCGAAGGCGCGGCGCACGAGGCGCCGGCCGACAGGCGATCGTACGCGCATACGAGTCGCTGCCCGGCTGGAAGCCGTCCGCCCTTGTGGCCCGATTCCTGCGAAGCATGTCCCTCCGGCCACTCGTGAGGCGTACGTGGCGGCCCGATGCTGAGTGACGTGACCCAGACAACCGAAAGCGCAGCCCGGGACGACGACCGCCGGGCAGGCCGCACGCCCGCACCGCAGCCCTCCCGGCGGCGCGTCCACCGCGCCTGGATCGTCGCCGTCGTCACCTTCGTGACGATCATCGGCGGCGCCGCCTTCAACTCCCTGCCCGGTCTCCTCATCGACCCGCTCCACACGGAGTTCGGCTGGTCGCGAGGGCAGATCGGGCTCGCCGTCTCCATCGACCTGGCGCTGTACGGGCTCACCGCACCGTTCGCCGCCGCGCTGATGGACCGCTTCGGCATCCGCCGGGTCGTCGTCGTCGCGCTCAGCACGGTGGCGGTCGGAGCGCTGGGCAGCGTCTGGATGACGGCGGCCTGGCAGCTGATGCTCTACTGGGGGCTGCTCGTCGGACTCGGTACCGGCTCCATGGCGATGGCCTTCTCCGCAACGGTCACCAACCGTTGGTTCGTCGCCCGGCGCGGCCTGGTCACCGGCATCCTCACCGCGGCGGGCGCCTCCGGCCAACTGGTCTTCCTGCCGCTGTGCGCCTGGATCGTGGACGCGCACGGCTGGCGCCCGGCCTCGGTGACCGTCGCGCTCGCGGCCCTGGTCGTCGTCCCGTTCGTCTGGCTCCTGCTGCACGACCACCCGGCCGATGTGGGCCTCGCCCCGTACGGCGGCACCTACGTGGAGAAGCCCGCACCCGCGCGCGGGGCGGCGAGGCGCACCCTGCGTGTACTGATCGACGCCGCGCGCACCGGACCGTTCTGGCTGCTGGCCGGCACGTTCGCGATCTGCGGGGCCTCGACCAACGGTCTGATCCGGACACACTTCGTGCCGTCGGCCCACGACCACGGCATGCCCATCACCGCCGCGGCCTCGCTGCTCGCCGTCATCGGTGTCTTCGACGTCATCGGCACCGTCTTCTCCGGCTGGCTCACCGACCGTTTCGACGCCCGCAGGCTCCTCGCCGCCTACTACGCCCTGCGCGGCGTCTCCCTGCTGTTCCTGCCGATGCTGATGGCGCCGTCGGTGCATCCGCCGATGCTGTTCTTCATCGTCTTCTACGGGCTGGACTGGGTCGCCACCGTTCCGCCGACGCTGGCCCTGTGCCGCGAGCAGTACGGCGAGGACAGCGCCATCGTCTTCGGCTGGGTCCTCGCCTCCCACCAGGTGGGCGCGGCGCTGGTGGCGTTCCTGGGCGGTGTGGCACGCGACGTGTTCGGCTCGTACGACGTGGTCTGGTACGCGGCGGGTGCGGCGTGCGCGATGGCGGCGCTGATGGCGCTGGTGATCCGACGGGTCCGGGAGCCCTCGGACGCCGCCGCCGGACTCGGCTGATGACGGTGGCGGACTCTGCTGAGGTGGCGGTCGCCGTGGCGGACCCTTCGACCGGCTGACCGAGATTCACGGGCGTCGTCCGGCACGCCCTCGGAGCGGGCCGGTCGTCCGCCGGTCGTCCGCCGGTCCGGTCCGATCGTCTGCCGATCCGGTCCGGGGACCGGCGCACGCTCATCCGGGCAGCGGTCCGAATCGCCCGAAAACACCCCGGTGGAACAGCAGTGGATCACTTCCGTCCGCCGCCGCCCCCAGCGCCTCCACCCGGCCGACGACGATCAGATGGTCACCCCCGGTGTGGACGGCCTGGACGCGGCAGTCGATCCAGGCCGGTACGGAGTCCAGCAGTGGCGACCCGGTCGCGGGAGCCGGCCCGTACGCCACCCCCGCGAACTTGTCGGCCCCGCTGACCGCGAAGCTCCGGCACAGCGCGCCCTGGTCCGCGCCGAGGATGTTGACGCAGAACGCCCCGGCGCGGGCGATGCGGGGCCAGGTCGTCGACGTACGGGCGACCATGAACGTGACCAGGGGCGGGTCCAGGGAGAGCGAGGCGAACGACTGGCAGGCGAAGCCGGTCGGCGCGCCTGTGTTCTCCGGGTCGTGCGCGGTGACGATCGTGACTCCGCTGGCGAAGTTGCCCAGCACGCTGCGGAATTCGGCCGGGTCGACGGGTGGCCGCTCGTCATCGGCGACGGCCCGCAGATCCGGACGCGGCAACGGATCGACCGGCGCCGGCCCGGCGGTGGTGGAGGCGCCGACGGACCTGAGGTACCGGACGGCGGTGGCGGCCATGCCTGCGTGTCCCATCACGCTTTCATTGAAACTGACACGCTGTCAGATAGGAAGGGCAGGGGCAGGGTTCCCCGCGCGAACCGTTGGGCGGTGAGCCCGGGCCCGTCCCCCTCGCAAGATCGTCCGGGCCGCGCTCGGCCTCGTACCGTGACCGTCACCACCGGGTCGTGGATGTCCGCGATCCGGTGGTCCGGGACGCGGCGGCGCGCGACATCAAAAGCCCAGAGAACGTGGGCAATCACCCTTCCCTGACCCACCCTGCCTCCCGTCACCCACACGAGTGAGGTTCGCCAACTGAGCTGGAAATCGGTCCGCTTGGCTGACATATGCTCGCCGCGACCACCCCAGACATGCGACGGCCCCCGGCCGGGACTGGCATCCCGATCGAGGGCCTGACCAACGAGGAAGAGAACGCTTCCCGATGGATACCCAGCAGATTAGCGCGCCCTCGCGCGCCCCGTCCCGCGTACGCAGGGACGGAACGCCGTCATCCGGTGTCGTGCACGACAATTCCCGGCACACCAGCCGCTTCACGGTTGTCGGAAACCACCTCACCCAGCACCGCGAGCTCTCCCTCACCGCGATCGGGCTCGCCGCGCACATCCAGTCCCTGCCCGCCGGGGCGAAGGTCGGCATCAAGGAGCTCGTCGGCCGCTTCCCCGAGAGCGAGGCCCGGATCGCCGCCGCGTTACGCGAACTCGAAGCGCATGGCTACCTGCGACGCACCAGGGCACGCCTGGCCAATGGCCGGATCGTCACTCGTACCGTCTCCTGCAACCAGCCTGCCGACCGGCGGCTCACAGACGCTCTGCCGGGCCGCGCGTGTCCGCCGCGCCCGCAGCGTACGGCCCGGCCGTCGGTGCCCGTCCGGCCCTGTGGGGAGCCCGAGGCCGACGACGCGCGTCCGGCCAGGTCCCGGACCCGCGCCACGCCCCCGCCCCGTCGTGAGCCCGCGCCGCTGCTCGTACCGCGTCCTGCCTTCCCCGCAGCGCCTCTCCTCCGGACCGCCACCGACCTGCTCGTCGGACTGCACCACCAGGACCCGCGCCTGCTGCTCTCCGCACAGGACGTGGATGCCCTGACTCCGGGGGTCGCCGCGTGGCTGGAGCGCGAAGTCGGCCCCGGCGCCGTGGAGCACGCCCTGACCAGCGAACTGCCGGCCGAAGGACTGCGCCGACCGGCGGGGTTCCTCGCACACCGGCTCACGGCCCGGCTTCCGGCACCGCCTCCGTTCCGGCCCCCGACCGCCTCCTCGTCCCGGCCGCTCCCGCTGCAGAACTGCGAGGGCTGCGACCGGGCATTTCGCGCGACGGACCCGGGAGAGTGCCCCGACTGCCGGACCGACCACTCTCATCCGACCGCCCGACAACTCTAGGAAACCCACATGGTCAGCTCGTCCCACGAGGCGATGCACCGCATCTTTCAGGAGTTCCTGGGGCTCTTCTCCCGCGTCTCCGAGGTACTGGGGGTCGAGATCGGCCCACCCGCCTCGGCCACCGTCGTGCCCACGGACCTCACCGAGAACCGGCCTGTCGAACGCCGCGTCGACACCCTTCTGCGCATCGACATGGAGGACGGCCAGTCCTACCTCCTGGCGATCGAGGCCCAGGGCAAGAAGGACCCGGAGAAGCCGGTGAGCTGGATGTACTACCTGTCGTACCTCCAGGCGAAGTACAAACTGCCGCCCATGCTCCTGGTCGTCTGCCAGGACCGGGCCACGGCCGAATGGGCCGCACACCCGTTCACCGCCGGCCACCCGCGGTCGCCCGTGCTCACCCTGCACCCCCTCGTCGCCGGTCCGCACAACATGCCGGTGATCACCGACGTGGCCGAGGCCCGCAAGGATCTGGCACTGGCCACGCTGGCGGCGATCACTCACGCAGGCGATCCGGACATCGATGCCATACTGAAAACGCTGTCGACCGCTCTGCGGGACGTACCGGAAACCATCGCCGACCCCATCGTCGAGCTCACCGCACAGGGCCTGGGCAACCGTCCGGCCGCACAACAGTGGAGGAACCTGGTGGCCGTGGACCTTTCCTTTTACAAGTCACCCCTGTCGGAGGAGATCCGGGACGAGGGGCGAGCAGAGGGCCGGGCGGAAGGTATCGCGCGGGGCATCTTGCTTCTTCTCGCGCAGGTCGGTGTCGAGGTGTCCGACGAGGCGCGGGAGCGCATCACTGGCTGTACTGATCTTGATGTGCTGAGTCGTTGGCTCCTGCGTGCCCCTACTGCCGTGTCGGTCGAGGACGTCTTTGCCGAGAAGTAGGTGAGGGACTGCGACCGGGGCCCCGGATCCCTCACCGCCCCCGGTACTTCGGAGCGCGCCGCTCCAGGAAGCTCGCCACGCCTTCGTCGGCGTCCTGCGTCGTCATGTTGATCTCCTGGGCCATCGCCTCCGCCGCGAAGGCTGTCGCACGGTCGGAGTCCAGGGACACGTTCACCAGGTGTTTGGTGAGGGCGATCGCCCGGGTCGGGCCGTCGGCCAGGCGCTGAGCCCATGCGCGGGCCGCCGTCTCCAGCTCCTCGTCCGGGACCACCCGGTTGACCAGCCCCAGACGTTCCGCGTCCGTCGCCGGGAGCGAGTCGCCGAAGAACATCAGCTCCTTGGCGCGCTGCGGACCGAGCAGGCGCGGCAGCAGGTACGCGCCGCCGCCGTCCGGCACGAGACCGCGACGTACGAACACCTCGATGAATTTAGCCGACTCGGCGGCCAGCACCAGATCGCACGCGAACGCGAGGTGCGCGCCGAGGCCGGCGGCCGTGCCGTTGACGGCGGCGATGACCGGCTTCTCGCAGTCCAGGACGGCGGCGATCAGACGATGCGCGCCGAGCCGGATCGTACGGGCCACATCACCCGGCACCCGGTCGCCCGGCACCCGGTCGCCCGGCACTCGGTTGTTCGTTGTGGGGGCTCCTGTCGCCGGGGCACCCGCCGACGGTGTGCCGCGCAGGTCGGCGCCCGCGCAGAAGCCTCGGCCGGTGGCGGTGAGGACGACGGCCCGGACCGCAGGGTCGGCGGAGGCCTCGGCGAGGAGCGCGATGACGCGTTCCCGCTGGTCCCAGGTGACGGCGTTCATCGCTTCGGGGCGGTTGAGCGTGATCCAGGAGACGCCGTTGTCAGTGGCGTGGAGTATCAATGAATGGAGCGGGTCGGCCGGTGCGGCGGGCCCGGTCGGTTCGGTGTGCTCGGCGGTGTCTTCGGGGGAGGACGGCATGAGGCAGCTCCTTGGCGGGTGGTGGCGGGACGGTCGGCGGGCCCGGTGGCGCGGCAGCCGGGGCCGGGGCGGGCGGCGCGCCGGCCGGTCAGCGGCAGACGGCCAGCGCGTCCAGAGCCACCGCGCCCTGGCCCCGCCCCAGCACCATCAGCGGGTTGATGTCCAGCTCGGCAAGGTCGTCGCCCAGTTCCAGCGCCATCCGCTGCACGCGCAGCACGACCTCGACGAGCGCGTCCACATCCACCGGTGGTCCGCCGCGTACACCCTCCAGCAGGGCCCGGCCGCGCAGCTCCGCCAGCATCGACCGCGCCTGCTCCTCGCCGAACGGTGGTACGCGCACCGCCGCATCGTGCAGCACCTCGACCAGTACGCCGCCGAGCCCGACCGTCACCGTCGGCCCGAACAGCGCGTCCTGCGTGATGCCGACCATCATCTCGACACCCCGCTCGATCATCTGGCAGACCAGGATGCCGTCCAGTTCGACATCCTCGTAGCGTGCGATGTCGGTCAGTTCGCGGTACGCGTCCCGCACCTGACTGGCGGAGGTGAGACCGACCTTGACCAGGCCCAGTTCGGTCTTGTGGGCGAGCCGGGCGCCCGACGCCTTCATGACGACCGGGTAGCCGACCAGTCCCGCGGCCCGGACGGCCGCCGCGGCGCTGGTCACCAACTGCTCGCGCGGTACCCGGATTCCGTACGCCCGGAGCAGCTGCTTCGCCGCGTGCTCGCTCAGCTGCTGACCGGGGCGCATCAGTGCCTGCGCCTTGCGGAACGACGGCGACGGTGTGCGCGGAGCCTCGTCGAACGGGGAGCGGTAGGAAGCGGCGAACCGGTGGTGGTCCAGATAAGCCTTCACCGCGGTGATGCAGTTGCCGAAGGTCCGGAAGGTGGCGACGCGGGACGAGCCGAGCAGCGTCGTACGGTAGGCGTCCTCCGTCCCGACGGGCGAGCCCCAGACCACGCACACCAGCTTGTCCGTGGTCTCCGCCGCATCCACCAGGTCCTGGGCGAGTTTGTCGCTCATCGGGGGGAAGGGGCCGGTGATCGGACAGATCAGCACCCCGACGCCCGGGTCGGCGAGGATCGCGTCGATGATCTTCCGGCCGCGCCAGTCGCCGACCGGATGGCCGCCGTTGTCGACCGGGTTCGCCACGTTCAGATAGCCCGGGATCCACTCGTGCAGTTCACGCTGCTTCTCCTCGGACAGGGCGGGCAGCTTCAGCCCGGCTCCGGTCGCCAGGTCCGAGAAGTGAGCGCCTGTGCCGCCCGAGATCGAATACACGACGACCCCGTCCGCCTGCGGCTTCCGTGCCCGGGCCAGCAGGGCCGCGGTGTCCTGGAGTTCGTCGAGCCCGTCCACCCGGATGACGCCGAACTGCCGCATCGCGGCATCCACCACCTGGTCCGCGCCGGTCAGCTTGCCGGTGTGTGACGCGGCCGTCCTGGCCCCCGTCTCCGTACGCCCCACCTTGACCGCCACGACCGGTACACCGGCCCTCGCCGCCCGGTCGGCGGCGAGGAGAAAGGAGCGCCCGTCCTTGAGCCCCTCCACGTAGCAGGCGATGGCCCCGACCTCCGGGCGTTGTGAGAAGTACGAGATGAAGTCGGCGGTCTCCAGGTCCGCCTCGTTGCCCGTGGGCGCCCAGTGCGAGAGCCGTACGCCCAGTTCCTGAAGGGTGTAGACGGGGCGTCCCTGGTGGCCTGACTGGGTGATCAGCGCGATGGCCGGGCCGTCCAGATCCTCCCGGAACCTCTCGAAGGCGTTGAGGTTGGTGTTCGGGCCGAGCAGCCGAAGCCCGGACCGTTCCACCGCCGCGGCCAGCCGGGCCTGGGCGGCGGCGCCCTCCTCGCCGGTCTCGGCGAATCCGGAGGCGAAGGCGACGGCGAACCTCACCTTGGCCTGGCTGAGTTCCTCGATCACCGGAAGCGGGTCGCCGACCAGCAAGACGGCCAGATCGACCTGTTCCGGCAGGTCCGCGACGGAAGGAGAACAGGGCCGCCCGAAGACGGACTCCCTGGTGGGATGCACGGGGTGCAGCCGGGCCCCGACCCGGTCGGCCCAGGCGACCAGTTGCCGGGTGATCCCGGTGTTGGGCCGCCCGTCGGTGTCGGACGCGCCGATGACGGCCACGGACTCGGGCCGGAAGAACCGGTCCAGATCCGGCACGGGCGCGTGCAGCGGACGGCCGCTGACATCGAGATCGCCCTCCGTGGCGGCAGCCGCCATGCTGTGGACGATGGCGTACGGCTCTTCGCCGCAGGCCACCACCCTGGCGCGGAAGTCGGTGGTGAGGGTGCCGTGAGTCGATCCAAGCATCGTTCCGCCCACTCCTGCTCGAAGTCGTCGGGTGATCGTGCCCGGTCAGCCTGAAACTGACACATTGTCAGGTTAGCGAACTGACGGCCCGTCAGGAATGGGTGTGCAGACAACGGCTGAGAGGCCGGATGCCTCGACGGGGCAGCCTGTGGGGAGGGGGTGGGGGAGGGGGAGGCAGGAGAAGGCAGGTCGGGCGGGGTCGGGCGGGGTCGGGCGGGGGAGGGCTGGGTGTGGTCGGTCCGGCTGGGTGTGGTGGGGCCGGGCCAGGCCGGGTGTGGGTGTGGTCGGTCCGGGCTGAGCGTGGGCCGGGCTGGGTGTGGTCGGGGCGGCCCGCGCCATGGAGGCGAAGACCGCTGTCGATTTCAGTGGCGCCCGGCGAGTTATCGCCCAGGCATGTCGGCCGCCTCGACGACGGCCATGCCCTCGAACTGAAAACGCTCCAAGTCGTCGTAGTAGTCAGGAAATCCGCCCCTCCGTGTGGACAGCTTGACGGTTGCTCCGTGGTCGAGGAAGTCGTCGTCCACGCCGATGGAGATGATGCCGACCAGCAGGTCCGCCGATTCCAGGCCGTGAGCGGATTTCATCGCGCAGGAGAGGAATTCTCTCGCGCGTGCCACGAGTCCGGGCAGGAAAACATCCCTGCTCTCGTCGAGTCCGGTGGGTGGAATCCAGACATCGTTCACATCGAGCTCGTGCCGTGAGACCTCTTCACGGGTCCAGTCGGACCGCCAGCCGGATCCATGCATCCCCCGGAGGAGCAATGATCCGGCCGGCCCGACCTCCCACCCCTCGTCGACAAGGCTTCTCAACTCGCCCGGAAGGTCCTCGCCCGGAAGGTCCTCGCCCGGGAGGTCTTCGCCCGGCAGGTCTTTGCGTGGGAGGTCCGCAGGCTCGCGCCAAAGAGGCCGCATCGACGAATTCATTCTCATGGGGCTTCCATGTCAAAATACTGATACGCCTTCGTGATGGCGCTTCGGGGGACCTGCCTGGCAGTTTTCGAGGAGAGCTGTTTCCCGGTTTCCGAGACCCAGCTGCCATTGGTCGGATTGTAGTAGTACTTGGTGGGGTCCGCGCCTCGTCCCATGAACTGAAGATGGATACCGGCTCCAGGCTTTCCGGGGCTCTGGTTCTCGATATCGACGCGGAATGAATTGTCCTTCGCCTTGAACACCGTCTTGCTGTTGATCGTCGGCGCGTCCTTCGGCGTGGTGATGGAGCAGGGGCCGGGCGGGGTGTTGTGGACGAGCACGCTGCTTGAGCCCACGCCGACGTAGTACGAATGGAGACCGGCGACGGTCAGGTCGTGGGTGGTCTCCCGCCGGGTGAAGTGAGCGACGGACACGACGGGGAGGGCGGCCCCTGAAGGCAGCCGGAGCAGGTCGCCGGCTGTGAGGTCGTCGGCGTCGGCCCAGCGGCGTTCGTCGACCAGCCAGAACGGGTGCGTGCCGGTCGTGGTGACCGTCCCGGCGGCGGTCGTGAGCCGGACGAAGTCCTTGTCGGCCTCGGTGGTGATGACATGGGTCACCGGCCGCGCGGCGGTGAGGCGCTGCTCCGGGTCGGTGGCGGTCACCCGGTCCCCGACGCGGATGTCCTCGATGGCCCGGCGGGTACCGTCGGCGAGGAGGACCAGCGTGCCGGACGGGAAGCTGTGGGGCTTGACGCAATGCGCGGTGTCCCGTTCACGTTGCGCCCCTTCGACGAGCTGTTTCGCCTCGACGGCGGCCAGGGCGCGGGCGTCGATGAGGGTGTTGGCCCGCAGCGGGATGGTGTAGCGGACCGTCCTGCCGCCGCTGGCCCGTGACTCGGCCTCGGCCTGTGCCTTGTACCGTGCGGCGACCGAGGAGTAGACCGACCCGGCGCCCGGATTGGAGCACCTCAGAGTGCCGGAGACGCTGTTGCCGGTGATGGGGAAGGTGCCGCGCGGGCTGGTGCACTGGCCCGCCGACTGTCCCCCGATGGAGAAGGTCGCGCTCAGAATGGCGGTGACCTCCCCCTTGGTGACGCGTTCCTCCCGGGCTGTGGAGGAGACCTGGCCCGTGAAGTTCTGGACGACGGAGCAGCCGGACGAGCCGCAGTTCATGTCCCCCGAGCCGTCGAGGGTGAAGTTGATGCCGTGGTCGCTCGCGTCCTTGAGCTGGTCGGCGTACTTCAGCAGGGTGTCGAACATGGCATCTATCGCCGCACCGACGATCGGCGTCAGGTCCATGCCGTCGGAGTCGCCCCCCGCCAGCGGCCCGGTGGTCACCTTGGGGATCTCCGTCGGTGTCTTCCCGTCCCGGAGCCGGTCGAGCGCGTCGGACACGTCGTAGGGCTCCAGGCGCAGCACACGATGGGGTTCCTGCTCGGTCACCAGCAGCCGGCCCGCCGAGGTGTCGACCCCGAGCGCGGGTTTCCCGCCCACGGTCAGGGGCTGCTGCGTATCGTTCGCCGGCTGTGGTGTCTCTTCGAGTTCGGCCAGGGACTTCGACAGCACCGCCGCAAGCTCCGCCGGGGCCGGCGTGCGGCTGAGCGCCTCGTCCACGAGTTCGGAACCGTCGTCGAGTCCGACCATCCACTCGCTGGGCTTCTCGGTGCCCGGCTCGGCATCCTGGGCGGGGGCCGGGTCGTCCTGCCACCGCAGGAAGGTCTTGCCGCCGATACGGAGGACGTCCCGATCGGTCTTCTTGTTACCGGAGCTCGTGGTGCCGAACTGGCTTCCACCGGCGGTGACGGTGATCTCGTTGTCCGTGATGCCGAAGGCCGATGTGTCCTGGTACGTCAGACCGGAGGCGTTGGCCAGGCCGGCGACGGCTTGATGGAACGGCTTCAGGTTCCGCCTGGCCTTCGCGTCGTCGGACCCGGAGGAACCCGAACCCACCCACGCCAGCAGCCCGGCCACCAGGGCCAGGACCAACGTCCCGATCCCGCCGAAGAGCAGCACGCGCTGACGTCCGGACAGCGCCCGGAACCTCAGCGCCCAGGAACGACGCCCCACCGTCGGGGCGTAGGCGGGCGGTGGCGGCACGAACCTCGCGTCCGCATCCGGCCCGCCTCCGGCCGATGGTTTTCCCTCGACGGGCCCGGGCTCTTCCATGACGTCCCCCTGTGATCAGCCGATGACGCACCGCCGTGTCGAGATCACCGGGTCCGTGGTCAGACGCACGTCATGTATGGCCTCGGCAAAGGGAGTTGAGCCCCTTGCCGCACCGGTGCCGCTCGGCGGATACCGAGGTGGTGTCTACCAGCCGCCCGGCAAGAGGCATATCCGGTTTCCGGTTCTTCTTCCGGTTCTTCACGAATGCTGCGCATGGCGGCGGGGCTGAGGGGCGGAGGGGGTGCGGGGGTGCCGAGGCGTGGGCGGGCGGTGTGGCGACGGGTTCGGCACGACGGGTGAAGAAATACGACATGAGGTGTCGGGTTTGGGGTCGAGCATGGTCGCACCGGTCGGCGTCGATGGCGCGCGTGCACCGGGCCCCATCGATGGACGAGGACCTCAATGGAATTCATGCGCGAAACGTCGGCACCGGACCTCCACGGAAAGATCGCGCTGGTCGCGGGGGCCACGCGGGGCGCCGGGCGCGGCATCGCGGTCCAGCTCGGCGCGGCGGGTGCGACGGTCTACGTCACCGGCCGCACGACTCGGCAGCGGCGCTCGGAGTACGACCGGCCCGAGACGATCGAGGAGACCGCGGAACTCGTCACCGCCGCGGGCGGAACGGGCATCGCCGTGCCGACCGACCACCTGGTGCCCGAGCAGGTCCGTGCGCTGGCCGAGCGCGTCGACGCCGAGCAGGGGCGGCTCGACGTGCTGGTCAACGATGTCTGGGGCGGCGAGCGGCTGTTCGCGTTCGACCGGCCGGTCTGGGAGCACGACCTCGACGACGGACTGCGGCTGCTCCGGCTGGGTGTGGAGACGCACGCGATCACCAGCCACTTCCTGTTGCCGCTGCTGGTGCGGCAACCCGGCGGGCTCGTGGTCGAGATGACCGACGGGACCTCCGCGTACAACGCGACGCGCTACCGCAACTCGTACTTCTACGACCTGGTCAAGAACAGCGTGCTGCGCATGGCGTTCGTGCTCGCGCACGAGCTGGAGCCGCATGGCGGTACGGCGGTGGCGCTCACCCCGGGCTGGCTGCGCTCGGAGATGATGCTCGACACCTTCGGCGTCACCGAGGACAACTGGCGCGACGCGCTGGCCACAGTGCCGCACTTCTGTATTTCGGAGAGCCCGTCGTACGTCGGACGCGCGGTCGCGGCGCTGGCCGGCGACACCGGCGTCGCGCGCTGGAACGGCCGGTCGCTGTCCAGCGGGCAACTGGCGCAGGAGTACGGCTTCACCGACCTTGACGGCTCGCGCCCGGACTGCTGGCGCTATCTGGTCGAGGTCGACGAGGCCGGCAGATCAGCGGACGCGGCGGCGTACCGGTGACGGACACCGCTCACGGGCGGTGGTCGGACGTGCGACGCCGCGGGCCGTGGTCGGGTTCAACGCCGCGGGTCGGCGTGGGCGGCGGTGTGTCCCGGCTGCCGGCCGGTCCGCGCGGGGCTGCCGGCCGGTCCGCGGCGGGCCGTCGGCCGGTCCCGCCCTGTCCAGGCCGCCGGCCGCTCCCGTCCCGTTCCGTCCAGGCCGCCGGCCGGTCAGCCGACGCGTGACAGCCGCTTGGCGATCTTCCGTGCGTCCAGGGCCATTTCGCGGAACATGCCGCTGATCGGGTTGGTGAACCCGGTGAAGTACAGGCCGGGGGCCTGCTTGGGGGTGCGACCGCCGTGCACCAGCGGTCGGCCCCGCGCGTCCAGGACGCCGAGGTGGCCGACCAGCCCCTCCAGGGCCCGTCGGTAGCCGGTCGCCGCGATCACCGCGTCCGGGGTGACCCGGTCCCCGTCGGCCAGCACCACCGCGTCCTCGTCGAACGATTCGACGGCCGCCACCGGTACCACCCGGCCGCTCCTCACCGCGTCGATCAGCCCCACGTCCTGCACCGGAATGGCGCCGTCCTTCACCCGTGAGTAGAGGCCGGTCTCCGGGCGGGGCAGCCCCTGGGCTGCGAGGTCGGGCACGGCCATCCGGGCCATCAGGCGCCCGGCGCGGTCGACGAGCCGGACCGGCAGTCTGCGTACCAGGATCCCGGTCGCCTGTGCGGGCCAGCCCGCCGTCGAGCGGCGCACGATGTGCGGCACGGTGCGCACGGCGATCCGTACCCGGGACGCTCCGCCCTCCACCAGGTCGGCGGCGATCTCCGCGCCCGTGTTGCCGATGCCGACGACGAGGACGTCCCGGCCCGCGTACGGGGCCGGGGCGCGGTAGTCGGAGGCGTGCACCAGATCGCCGGTGAAGGTGTCGCGGCCGGACCAGTCGGGGATGCGCGGGGTGTGGTTGTAGCCGGTGGCGACGATGACGGCGCGGCCGGTCAGCACCCGGCCGCCGGTCGCGGTCAGTTGCCAGTCCGCCCCGTCGGGGGCCCGGTCGATCCGCGACACCTCGACGCCCGTCACCACTTCCAGCTCGTGGTGCTCGGCGTACTTCTCCAGGTAGCGCACCACATCGTCCCTGGCCACCCAGCGTCCGAACCGGCGCGGCATCGCAAGCCCCGGCAGCGCCGACCAGCGCCGGGTCGTGTGGAGGTGAAGGCGGTCGTAATGGCGGCGCCAGGACGCCCCCACGTTCGCGGACTTCTCCAGCACGACCGCCCGTACCCCCTGCTCGCGCAGGGCCGCCGCGGCGGCGAGGCCGCCCGGGCCGCCGCCGATGACGTATACGGGACGGTCCTCGGTGAGGTCTATGCCGGTCGGTGCGGTGCTACCGGCGGTACGTGCGCTGTCGGGCATGGTTCGGAGCGTAATCGCGCCCTCACGCGATGGGTCTCGGCCGAGACCGGAATCGGTTGCGAATTGATCACGGGCGTGCGGATCCCGCGCGCTTCCCGTACACCCCTTGCGCATGTCGGCGCCATCGGGTCAACTGACGTACCGTCAGATACCTGATGTGGGAGGCCCCGTGCAGACGATCTGGCTCGGCGGCGCCGAGTGGCTCGCCGTCCTCCGGATAGGCCTCGGCCTGTGGTGGCTGGAGAGCTGGCGGCACAAGGACAAGAAGGGCTGGTTCGAACGCGGTACGGGCATCGCCTGGGCCGCGGACGTGGCGGGCAAGCACCGGTGGGCGGCCGTGCGCACGGGATTCCAGCGGATCGTCGCTCCGCGCCCCGGGTTCATGGCCCACGTCGTCGTGTACGCCGAACTCGCCCTGGGTCTCGGCCTGATCGCCGGATTCCTCACCCCGGTCGCACTCGTCGCCGGGCTCCTCCTCAACCTCCTCTACCTGGTGCTGATGATCCACGACTGGGCCGAGCAGGGGCAGAACGCGATGATGGCGCTCATCTCGCTCGTGGCACTGTTCGCGATGTCCTGGCAGACCTGGTCCCTCGACGAGGCGATCGGACTCTTCCTGTGACCACGCCCGCCGCGCGCTTCGACCGGCCCGAACCCGACGCCTTCACCCGGCCCTACTGGGACGCCGCCGCCCGGGGCCGGTTGCTGCTGCGCCGCTGCCGCGCCTGCGGGCGCGCCCACCACTACCCCCGCGAGTTCTGTCCGCGCTGCTGGAGCGAGGACGTCGTCTGGGAACAGGCGAGCGGGTACGCCACGCTCTACACCTGGTCGGTCGTCCACCGCAACGACCTGCCGCCGTTCGGCGCCCGCGTTCCGTACACCGCCGCCGTCGTCGACCTGGCCGAGGGGCCGCGGATGATGACGGAGATCGTGGACTGCGCGGAGTCGGACCTGGCGATCGGCATGCGCCTGCGGGTTGCCTTCCGGCAGGAGGAGGGTGCGGAAGCGGTCGCGGTCTTCCGCCCCCGGTAGCGCGGCACCGGGGGCGATTGAGGTTGCCGAGGGGCGGTCGGCGAAGAGGGCGGCCGGAGGTTCAGCGCGTTCGTCGGTCGGCGACGGCCTCGGCGCGTCGGGCGAGAGCCTTGTTCATTGCGTGGAACTGGGGAAGCGTGTCCGACGTCAACTGCCCTTTCACGAACGGCACGGCGACGCCGGTGAAGCTCTCGCGCTGGGTCAGGCGAACCCTGCCGGGCCCGGTCTCCTCGATGACGAAGCGGTGTTCACCGTCCGCGATCCATCCAGGCTCCACCCTGCCCAGCCAGCGCAGTTCGTGTTCCGGTCTGACGGTCAGGGCTTCGGGGGTGAACGTCGACTCCCCACCGGCGTCGCGCATGACGATGCGCATGCGGGCCCCTTCTTCGAGGCGGCCGCCCGACGACGTCACCTCGGCCGAGACCATGAACGGATTCCACTGCGGGTACGTGGCGAAGTCCGTCAGCACCTGCCAGACCTCCTCGGGCGTCGCCTCGATCTCTATCGAGGCGACGAGCCGCACCGGCCGCAGGTTGGACCATGCGGTGTAGCCGGCCAGCAGGGCGATGACGGCCGTCAGCGCGGCGAGCGCGCGGCGCCGGCGGCGGGAGAGGCGGGAGAGCCGGGAGAGACGGGAGAGGCGGGAGAGGCGGGGGAGAGTGGGCGGGGCGGAGGGAAGGGAGGGGGCGGGCGGAGCGGGCTCGGAGGACTGGGGTGCACGGTCCATTCTCGGTTCCTCTTCTCTTCTTCGGGTTCTTCTTTCACGTCAGGTCGCGCGAGGCTCAGGTCAGGTGACGTCAGGTGACGTCAGGTGACGTCAGGTGACGTCAGGTCGTGTGAGGCTTGCGTCGGCTTGTGCCGGGTCGCGTCGGGACGCGCGAGGTCGCGTCGCGTCGGGGAGGTGGTGCGGTCGTGCTGGAGCGGCGGGACGGGGCGCGTCAGGCGTACGCGCCGGAGAGCGCCCCGGTGACCAGCCGCTCGACGTACGCCGTGTCGAGGGGCTGCCCGGTGATGAGCAGCCGGTAGTAGAGGGCGCCGGCGAGCTGGTCGAAGAGGACGCCCGGATCGATGTCGGCACGCAGCTCCCCTCGTGCCCCGGCCCGCGCGATCAGGTCGAGCGCCAAGGCGTTGCGCCGCGCGAACATCGCGCGGACCGCCGCTCCCACATCGGAGTGCCGTGCCGCGGCGGCCGTGATCTCCGCGACCAGACCGGCGGACGACTCACCCGCCGAAGCGGGGAGCCCCGCCCGCCGCATCCGGTTGAGCCCGTCGACGATCTCGTCGAGATAGCGCGTGAGGTCGGCGCGGATGTCGCCGCTGTCCTCGACCGGTACCCGGTCCTGCATCCGTGTCACCACGGCGACGATCAGATGGTCCCTGGTCGGCCAGCGCCGGTAGAGCGTCGTCTTCGCCACGCCGGCGCCGACGGCCACGTCGTCCACGGAGAAGCGGTCGTACCCGCGGTCGAGCAGCGATTCCAGGGCAGCGTCGAGGATGCGGGCATCCGTGTGTTCCGCGCGGGGGCGACCGCGCCGTGCCGGTGGCTCCATGACCCAACCTCTTTTCGCTACGACCGTTTCGTAAAGAGGTTAGAAGAGAGTCATGAATAACGCAACGGTCGTAGCGAAATGAGCGGTGAGGTGTTCGCTCTTCCCGGCCGCGTGGGTGCGGCTTCGTGTGTACGACCTCGCGTGGACCGGCTTCGTGTGACGGCCGCGTGCGGCCCGGTCCCGGCCCGGCCCCGGCCGCCGTGTGCGCCTACAGTCCCGGGGCTCCCCACACCGGGAACCACCGGGCCAGGTCCTTCTCCATCCTGAGGTCGTCCCCGAGCGTCGCCCGGACCTGCAACTCCAGCTGGTTGTCACGCTTCTCGCCGCTGCCCGGCACCGGCGCGAACGGATAGAACGTGCCGCGCTTGTAGAGGTAGACCAGGGCCAACGAACGGTCCCGCCCGTCCCGGAAGCCGATCAGGGAGCAGAGCAGCTGCGGGCCGAAGCCGCCGTCCTGGAGCAGGGTGTTGACCGCGTGCAGGTCGTTGACCAGGGAGGCCGTGTCGTCGGACGGCTGGCGGGCGAGCAGCCAGGTGTAGCCGTACGCGTCCTGGCTGAACTCCACCGGGATGCCGCCGCGCTCGGTGTCCGCGTCGAGCAGTTCGCGTACGTCCTGCTGGATACGGGCGAAGGCGCCGCCCTCGACTCCGGCGAAGCAGACGGAGCCGAGGCCGGTGGGGGTGAATCCGGCGCCGGCCTGGAGGGTGAGGGCGGCGGAGGGGACGGCGAACAGCTGGTCGAGGTCGGGGCGGACCGGTTTGCTGCGGCCCAGGATGACGTCGAGAAGACCCATGGAACGTTCCTTACGGACGGGCGAGGTCGGCGGAGATGCGGGCCAGTTGGTCCAGGCGCTGTTCGAGGGTCGGGTGGGAGGAGAGCAGCCGGCTCAGGCTCTCCTTGGAGGAGAACGCGGGAACGAAGTAGAAGGCGTTGTACGGCTCCGCCTTCCGCAGGTCCTCGGTCGGGATACGGGCCATCTGGCCGCTCACCTTCGTGAGGGCGGAGGCGAGTGCCGAGGGTCGGCCGGTGAGCAGGGCGGCGGTGCGGTCGGCGGAGAGCTCCCGATAGCGCGAGAGCAGCCGGGTGAGCAGGAAGCTCAGCACGTACACGACGGCACTGACCAGCGGGATCAGCATGACCGCGATGCCTACGGGGTCGTTGCTCCGGCTGCCGCGGGACAGGCCGCCCCACAGAGCGACACGGGTCAGGATGCCGGCCAGCACTCCGAGGAAGGAGGCGATCGTCATGACGGCGACATCGCGGTGCGCGACGTGCGACATCTCGTGCGCGAGCACACCCTCCAGCTCTTCCGGTTCCAGCCTGCGGAGCAGTCCGGTGGTGGCGCAGACGAGGGCGCTCTTCTCGCTCCGGCCGGTGGCGAAGGCGTTCGGTACGTCGCTCTGCGCGATCGCCACCCGGGGCTTGGGCATATTGGCCAGGGCGCAGATCCGGTCGACGGCGCCGTGCAGTTCCGGTGCCTGCTCGGGGGTCACCTCCCGGGCGCCCATGCTGAAGGCCGCGATGCGGTCGCTGAACCAGAACTGGGCGATGAAGAGTCCGCCGGTGATGATCAGAATGAGCGGCCAGGCGCCGCGCACCGCCGCGAGCAGCACACCGACCAGCACCACGTACAGCAGCCCGATCAGGAACA
The DNA here is from genome assembly GCF_042885475.1 of Streptomyces sp. NPDC058051. Classification (NCBI taxonomy): domain Bacteria; kingdom Bacillati; phylum Actinomycetota; class Actinomycetes; order Kitasatosporales; family Streptomycetaceae; genus Streptomyces; species Streptomyces sp. NPDC058051. The sequence continues at coordinate 178,142 of NZ_JBHVRW010000011.1, read as the reverse complement.
TGGTCGTCACCATGCGCGTGGTCAGCCCGCGGTCGGGGGCGTAACGGGAACGGGTTCGGCTCATCGGTGCCTCCAGTCCTCACCTTCTCCCATAGTGCCCCTTTGCGGTTGAATTCGAATAAATTCGAATAAAGCGGTGGCCTGGGGTGGACGCTGGAGCGGCGGCCCGGGTGCGGGCCGGGCCCGGGCCCTACGGCCAGAGCAGTTCCCGCGCCCACTCCGCGCCGTCCCGGCGGTAGCGCAGCCGTACATGGCGCCGTCGCGCGTCACCCTGGAAGAACTCCACCTCCCGCGCCTCGACCACGTACCGTGTCCAGCTCGCCACCTCCACGTCCGGTTCCGCGCGGGCCCGCTCCCAGGCCGCGTCCGAGGCGCGGTTCAGCTCCTGGCAGGAGCCGAGCACCTCGCTCTGCCGCCCGACCAGTGCCGATGCCAGCGCCCCGGTCGAACGGGCGTGCAGATCGGCCCGGCTCTCGGCGGGCGCGCAAGCGGTGACGGGACCTCGCACCCGTACCTGACGCCCCTGTACCGGCCAGTAGAAGCCGAGTGCGGCATGCGGTCGTGCGGCGAGCTGGCGGCCCTTCACGCTGGTGCGGTGCGTGGCGAAGTGCCAGCCGCGCTCGTCCGCGTCGTGCAGCATCAGCGTCCGCACATCGGGCCGGCCCTCGGTGTCGACGGTGGCCAGCGACATCGTGTGCGGTTCGGTCTGCCCGGCGGCCACGGCCTGCGCGAACCAGGTGTGGAACAGGGGGAGCGGGGCGGTCGGCGCGGCGGCCGGATCGAAGGCGGGCAGCTCGACATCCCATACGCGCTGCGCGTGGAGCAGCTCCTGGAAGGCGTGGTGGGCGGCGTGCGGATCAGGAGTCGCATCGTTCATGGGGCCCCATCATGCACGCAGGACAGTCCACAGGGTGCCGGACAGCCCACAGGGCGCCGTCCCGGCCATGGGGGATGCCGGGTGGCGCCCTGTGGGCGTGCGCTCAGAGCGGTGAGCGCACGGTCATGTGGTCGTGCGGTCGTGCGGTCATGCGGTCATGCGTGGGCAGTCGTGCGGTTGGCAGTCGTGCCGTCGTGCGGTTCGCGGTCCTGCCGTCGGTCGTCCGGCCGGGTGGCCGGGCGGCCTCAGTGCGCCGGGGCGTATCCGGGCTTCGGGTCCTGGCCGTGCGCGTTCTGGCCGCGGTCGCCCTCAAGGCACATGAGGACGAACAGCGTGATCTCGCCCACCAGCGGGACTATGCCGAACAGCAGCCACCAGCCGGAGCGGCCGGTGTCGTGCAGGCGGCGCGCGCCGACGCCGAGGGTGGGCAGGATGATGGCGACGTAGTAGATCGCCACGATGACCGGCGTCGAGCCGATCACCGCGTCGATGATCGCCAGGATGATGATGGCGATGATGTTGAACAGCGTGTACATCCAGAACTCCTGGCGACGCGCCCGGCCGCTGAACACGGCGTACTTCTTCAGGACATCGAGATACCAGTGCATGTGTCCCCCCAGGGGCAGCGGTGAGCTCGTCCTCGATGGATCGAGCCCGGAACGCCAGAACATAAATGGCTTGAAGTGCCCGGGTCAAAAAGTTATGAAGAGGGCGTTCCCGGGCAGCCCCTGTCCGGGCGCCGACGCCTCATCCCCGCCCCAGCACGACCGTCCCCGACGAGCAGAACCAGCCACCCGTTCCCGATGCCACCGCCAGCTCCGGGAGCCGCCCGCCCGGCCTGCGCACCTGGCGCTCACCCGCCTCGCCGCGCAACTGCCGTACCGCCTCCACCAACAGGAACAGCCCCCGCATCCCGGGGTGGCAGGCTGACAGGCCGCCGCCGTCCGTGTTGACCGGCAGCTCGCCGCCCAGACCGGTCCGGCCCTTCTCCACGAACGGGCCGCCCTCGCCCTTCGCGCAGAAGCCCAGGTCCTCCAGCGTCACCAGCGTCATGTAGGTGAAGGCGTCGTAGATCTCGGCGAGGTCGATGTCCGCGGGCCGCACCCCCGCCCGTGCGAACGCCAGACGGCCCGAGACCGCCGCGGGGGAGACCGTGAAGTCGTCCCACTCGGACAGGGCGGAGTGCGAGACGTGTTCACCCGAACCGAGGATCCACACCGGTTCCTTCGCCGTGTCCGCCACGTACTCCTCGGCGGCCAGCAGCACCGCGCAGCCGCCGTCGCTGCGCACGCAGCAGTGCAGTTTGGTGAACGGATCCGCGATCACCGGCCCCGACAGGACGTCTTCCACGGTGATCGGGTCACGGAACATCGCGTCGGGGTTGGCCGCCGCGTTCGCCCGCGCCCGGACCGCCACCTCGGCGAGCTGCTCCAGCGTCGTGCCGTACTCGTGCATGTGGCGGCGGGCGGCCATCGCGTACTTGGCGATCAGCGAGTGCCCGTACGGCACCTCGAACTGGAGCGGGCCGCGCGCCCCGAAGGAGAGGTTGGACGTCCGGCGCCCCGCCCTGATGTCCGCACGCGCCGTCGATCCGTAGACCAGCAGTACGGCACGGGCGTGACCGGCGGCGATGGCGTCCGCCGCGTGGGCCGCCATCACCTCCCACGTCGCGCCGCCGACCGCGGTGGAGTCCACCCAGGTGGGCTTCAGCCCCAGATACTCCGCGACCTCGACCGGGGCGAGCGCGCCCAGTCCGGCGGAGGCGAAACCATCGACGACGGACCGGTCCAGACCCGAATCCGCCAGCGCCCGGCGGGCGGCCTGGGCGTGCAGGGCGTACGGCGTGGCCTCGTCGACGCGTCCGCAGTCGGCGAGGGATATGCCGACGACAGCGACCTTGCGGTGGGAAGAAGGCATGGATCTGACGGTACATCAGATAATGGGCGGACGGACCGCCCGGGCGAGGCCGGGACCTTCCCTCGCTCCCGCGTGTGCGGCTCTGTGCATCTGCCGGATTCGGGCCTAGCATGACGGACCGTCAGATCAGGGGCTCGGCGCCTCTGAGGGGAAGGAGCCCGATGATGGACGCCGCCTTCACCGCGGAACAGGACGAGATCCGCCGCACCCTGCGCCACCTGCTGGCCGAACACGGCGGACCCGACGGCCTCAGGAGCGGCGCACGGACTGCCGCCGGGTACGACGAGGCCCTGTGGCGGACGCTCGCTCGGGACCTGGGGCTGCCCGGGCTCGCCTTCCCGACGGAGCTCTCGGGCGCCGGCCGCGGGCTACCGGCTGAGGACTCGGGCGCCGGCCGCGGGCTACCGGCTGAGGACTCGGGCGCCGGCCGCGGGCTACCGGCGGAGCTCTCGGGCGCCGGCCGCGGGCTCGCCGAACTTGCCGTCGCCTGCGAGGAGACCGGCCGTGCCCTGCTGCCGTCGCCCCTCATCGCCACCGTCGCACTCGCCGCTCCCCTGATCGCCGCCCTCGGCACCGAGGCCCAGCGCGCCGCCCTGCTGCCGCGCATCGCCACCGGCGGACTGACAGCGGCCCTGGCCGTCCCCGGCACCTCGCTCGCCACCGCGCTCGGCCTCACCGGCGACCTCACCGGCGGCACCTGGGCGGGTGGCGGCCGGGCGGGCGGCATGCAGGCCCGGCCCGTCGGCGGCGCGGCCGGCTGGCGGCTGTACGGGGAAGCCGCGCAGGTCCTCGACGGGCACCGCGCGGGACTTCTGCTGGTCGCCGCCCATGCCGGTGGCTTTCCGCGCAGTCGCACACTGCTCTTCCTGGTGCACCCGGACGCGGCGGCCGGGGTGGTCCGGACCCGCCGGACCTCACTGGACGAGACCCGCCCGCTGGCCCGGATCCAGCTGCGCGACACCGGCGCGGAACTCCTCGGCGCGGACGACACCCTGGATGTCACCGGCGCACTCGCCGCAGCCGGACAGAGGGCCGCCGCCCTGCTCGCCGCGGAGGCGGTGGGGGCGGCGGCGAGCGCACTGGAACGGGCCGCCGCCCACGTCATGGCGCGCGAACGGCCCGGTCCGGCGACCGGCCCCATCCAGGGTGTGAAGCACCACCTCGCGGATCTGTACGTGCGCGTGCAGGCGGCCCGCTCCGCCGCGTACTGCGCGGCCCGGGATCCGGCCACCGGGGGCCTCGCTCTCGCCCAGTGCCTGGAGGCGCTGCGCATCACCGCCGCCGAGACCGCCCCGTTGCCCGGCGGCCCCGGCGTCACGGGGGAGCAGGAGGCGCACCCGTACGTCGGACGGGCCGCGGCCGACGAACTGCTCTTCGGTCCCGTCCACCGGCTGCGCGACCATGCGGCGCGGCAGGCGGGGCTGTTCGCGTCACCGGCGGGACAGCGGTCCGTGCCACCGGCCGGGCAGCCGTCCGCGTCCCGCGCACGCGTTGCCCCGGCGTCGGCCGAGGAGGTGGCGGTCTGATGGCGCCCGGGGTCCGGCTGGTCCAGAAGGTCTCCTCGACGCGCACGTTCGCGAGGATCGCCCCGTACGTCGTCCCCGCCATGGACCGTGCGGTGCACCGGCTCACGCGCGGCAAGGTGCTGCTCAGCGCCCGGATGCTGCCGGGGCTGATCCTCACGGTGCCGGGGGCGAAAAGCGGTCTGCCCAGGACCACTCCACTGGCCTGCATGCCGGAGAACGGGCAGGACGGGAGCTGGATCCTGGTCGGCAGCAACTTCGGCCGCACGGGGCACCCGGCCTGGACCGCGAACCTGCTGGCCCGTCCCGACGAGGCCGTCGTCAACTGGAAGGGCCAGGACATCCCGGTGCGCGCCACCTTGCTGAAAGGGGCGGAACGGGACGCCGTATGGCAGGCGGCGCTGACGTTCTGGCCGCCGTACGCGACGTACCAGGCGCGGGTGGAACGGGAGATCCGGCTCTTCAGGCTGGAGCGTCGGAGTGACGCCGGAGCGTGAGGCGCGCCCCGGTCGCGATGGTCATGCGCGGGGGCGGCGCGTGGAGATGGTGCGCGGAAGTGGCGCGTGGCGACTGCGCGCGGGGGCGGTGTGCTGAGGCGATCCGTGAACACGGGGCGCTGGAAGGGCTGGTGGGGTGCTGCGCGGAACGGTCCGGGCGTGCCGACGGCGGACCACCTGAGTGGTCCGCCGTCGACGAGACAGGACCTGGAACGCCCGGAACGTTCCGCGCGATGCCCAGGAGGTGAGTGGCCCGGCGCGGCGCTACCTGGTCGGCTTCTTGCCGGTGATGCCGAGATGCACCAACAGTGCGAGATTCGGCTTGAGTTCGGCCTGCTTCACGCCCCAGGTCGTGAAGCCCTTCTGGTGCGAGGCGACCGCGGCGAGCATCGCGACCAGCGAACCGGCCATCGCGGCGGCGCTGACGTCCTTGTCGACCTTGCCCTTGGCCTGGAGCTCCTTCACCGACTCCGTAAGGGAGTTGGTGACCGAGTTCAGGATCTTCATGCGGATCTTGTAGAACCGCTTGTCGCCCTCGGCCGCCCCGAGATCGACCACGCGCAGGATCGCGTCATGATGTCGCCAGAAGTCGAGGAATCCCTCGACGAGTTGTTCGGCGGTCTGCCATCCGGCCTTGCCGGCCCAGGAGCGGCCTGCGACCAGACCGGTCAACTCGGCGCCCTCCTTGGCCATTTCTTCGGCGATTTCGAGGACGGCGCCCTCGACGTCCGGAAAGTATTGGTAGAAGGTCGCGGGGGAAGTCCCCGCCTTGCGGGCGACGTCGATGACTTTGACGTCCCGGTACGGCGAGGAACTGAGCATTTCGCTGAGGCAGTCGAGCAGCTTCTGCCGCGTAGCCTGTCCGCGTCGACCGGCCACGCGGCCGTCGACGGTGCGTACTTGTCCTGTCATGCCGTCAGCTTACCGAGGGGTGATCGGAGCGCGATTCGGCCGAGTGCAAATGGGGAGCGCCGCAGACGCGCTGGGGGGCGTGGCCGGATGTCGACGGGTGCACCCACAGGGGGATAAGTGTTATCAACAGCCTGTGGATAACTTCGGTGGATAACTTTCTGTGCCGCGGCGAGCAAGGAACTCTTTTGCCGAAAATCTGTTCGATCCGGACAGGTCGAGGCGCGGCGCGCGGCGCCCGCGGTTACGTTTGCCGTGACGAGCGTCACCTCTGCGAGCGACGGTTGCCCGCGTGCGCATGCGGACAGCTGCCGATGAACCGTGAACAGACAGACCGCGAACAGACAGACCGCGAACAGATCGACCGCGACCCACCGCGACCCACCGCGACGGAAGGACCCGGGCCCATGGCCGCATTCGCGCACTCCGTGCCGTGCTGGGTGGACGTGCAGCTTCCCGACCTGGAGGCGGGCAAGCGCTTCTACGGTGGGCTGTTCGGCTGGACCTTCCGGGCCGGTGACGGCCCGTACGCGGACGCCTTCAGCGAGGGGAAGCTCGTCGCCGCGCTCGCCGCGAAGCAGGATGGCCGGATGCCGACCGCCTGGGGCATCTACTTCGCCACCGACGACATCACCGCGACCGTCGCCCGCATCAGGGAGGCGGGCGGTCAGGTGATCACCGACCCGATCCGGGCCGGCCGGGCCGGAGCGCTCGCCCAGGCGGCCGACCCCGGCGGAGCCGTCTTCGGCCTCTGGCAGGCCGGTGACCGCGAAGGCTTCCAGAAGCACCACGAACCGGGTTCCTTCTGCTGGACCGAGGTCTACACCCGGCAGGAGGACCGCGTCGACGCCTTCTACGAGGAGGTCTTCGGCTTCCAGGGAACGGATCTCGGCGGAACCGGTGCGGAAGACTCCGGCGCGGACGAAGCCGGTGCGGGCGGACCCGAGCAGCGGGAACCAGGGCAGGGCAAACCTGAGCGGGGCGAACCCGAGCAGCGCGAACCCGAACGGCGCGAACCCGCGGCGGCCGAGACAGGTGCGGCCGAGGCCGGCGTCACCGAGGCCGGCGTCACCGAGGCCGGTCCGGGGGGAGCCGAGCAGGGCGGACCCCGTGCTGCCGAGTCCGGCGCCGACTTCCGGATGTGGTCCCCGGCGGGCACGGAACCCGGACCGGACACGGCGATCGGCGGGCGCAGCGTCATCACCGACGCCTTCCCCGCCGAGATGCCCAGCTACTTCCTCAGCTACTTCGCCGTCGAGGACTGCAACACCACCGCCGGGCACGCCGTGCGCCTCGGCGGACGCATCTCCGCGCCGCCCTTCGACATCCCGTACGGGAGGATGGCGGTCCTCCAGGACGATCAGGGTGCCGTGTTCGCCGTACTTCAGCCCGCTGTGTCCGAGAAAGGGGCAGAGTGAGCTGTGACACCCCGGACCGCCCCCGGGTTCGCAACCGGAGCTTCAGCCAGGAACAATCGGGGTGCGCACCGCCGGGTGGTGCCCAGTGGTGAGACGCCGTACAGAGCGGGTTTTCGCGGACTTCTGTTGCTGAGGTCCGTACGGGGAGGTGGCAGGCACGTGATGGAGCAGCTGACGCAGCACGACCCGAGAAGGATCGGCCCGTTCGAGGTGCTGGGACGGCTCGGGGCCGGCGGCATGGGGCTGGTCTATCTCGCCCGCTCGGCTTCGGGCCGACGGGTGGCGATCAAGACGGTGCGCACGGAACTCGCCGAGGACCAGCTGTTCCGGGTCCGCTTCACGCGCGAGGTGGAGGCTGCCAGGGCCGTCAGCGGCTTCTACACGGCCGCGGTGGTGGACGCCGACCCGCGGGCCGCCGTGCCGTGGCTGGCCACCGCCTATGTGCCCGCCCCCTCGCTCGAAGAGATAGTGAACGAGTGCGGGTCCATGCCGGTCCAGGCGGTGCGCTGGCTGGCCGCCGGTATCGCCGAAGCCCTCCAGTCGATCCACGGTGCGGGGCTCGTCCACCGCGACATGAAGCCGTCGAACGTGCTCGTCGTCGAGGACGGCCCGCGGGTGATCGACTTCGGGATCGCGTCCGGGGTGTCCAACACCCGGCTGACCATGACGAACGTCGCCGTCGGCACGCCCGCGTACATGTCGCCCGAGCAGGCACGGGACTCGCGCAGCGTCACGGGCGCCAGTGACATCTTCTCGCTCGGCTCGACGCTGGTCTTCGCCGCCACCGGCCATGCGCCGTTCCACGGGGCCAACCCCGTCGAGACCGTCTTCATGCTGCTGCGCGAGGGCCCGGATCTGGCGGGCCTTCCCGACGAACTGCGGCCACTGATCGACTCCTGCATGCAGATGGACGCCGGGCTGCGCCCCACCCCCGCCGATCTCCAGGCCCAGCTCGCCCCGCACCTCTTCGCCTCCGAGGACGACAGCGGCACCGCCTCGGCATGGCTGCCGGCCTCCGCCACCGCGATGATCGAGCAGCGCCGCGGCGGAGGCCGCAGAACCCCGGCGCCCGCCCCCGCCCCCGCCCCCGCCCCCGCTCCCGCACCTGCCCAGGCCCCGGCGCCGCCCCAGCAGCCGCCCGGCGCCGAACAGGACACCTTCTGGCACGGCGGCGAACCGGTCTCCCCGGCCCCGCAGGCGCCCGACGGAGGCGGTCCGGTGCGGCTGGCCGGCGCGAAGGTGCCGATCGGTCCCGGCCCGCGCGCCCAGGACGTGCGGGCCACCGCGACGGCCACCGCGGACGCCGGCCCCGCGACCGGCTGGGTGCGCCCGCCCGCCGGTGTGAACGGCACGGCCCCCGTCGCCCCGCCCGCCCCCCTGCCTGCGCCCGCGCACGCCCCCGAGGCCGCGCCCCCGGCTCCCGACCGCTGGCGGCCCTGGCGGTTCCGGATGTCCAACGACGTCTGGGGAACGCCCGTCGTCGCCGGGGACCTCCTCTACGTCACCTCGTTCGAGGTGCACGCCCTGGACATCGGCAACGGGCGGCGCCAGTTCAAGACCCGGGACGTCGCCTGGGTGATGGCCGTCGAGGGCGGCCGGATCCACGCCTCCGACGGGCCGTCGCTGTATGCCCTGGACGCGGCGACCGGCGCCGAGCTGTGGCGGCTGCAGACGGACGGCTGGGTCTACTCCCTCAAGGCCGAGCGCGGCACCGTCCTCACCGGCACCCGCGGCGGCGGCGTCCAGGCGTGGGAGGCGTCCACCGGCGAGAAGCTGTGGGAGGGCGGCGGCGTACAGACCGACTTCGAGACACCGGAGGCCGGGCCCGCGATCCACGACGGCACGGTCTACCTCTGGCAGGACGCCCGGCTGCGCGCCGTCGACGCCCGTACCGGCAGGGAACGCTGGTCGTACCCCATCGGCGACGCGGCCTCCTGCGGCGGTGTGCCCGTCCGGGTGACCGCGGCGCCGGACGGTTTCGTGTACGTCAGCGCGGGGGCACGGGTCCTGGCCGTCGACACCGTGTCCGGTCATGTCCGCTGGCACTTCGAGTCGCCCGCGGTCTTCCTCTCGCCGCCCGGGTTCGCGCCCGGGCCCGCCGTCACCGGCGGCGGCGTGTACCTCGCCGACTACCTCGGCACGGTGTACGCGATCGACGCCTCGACCGGCAAGGACCGCTGGCGCATCGCCACGGAGGCCCGGCAGTCGGTCGAACCGGTCCTGGTGGCGGGCGGGAACGTCCATGTCGGCAGCGGCAGCGCGCTGTACACGCTCGACGCGGTCACCGGCACCCCGAAGTGGCGGTTCGCGGCGGGCGGCGAGGTGGTGGGAGCGCCGGTGGTCGCCGACGGCCGGATCCACTTCGGCTCCGCCGACCACGTCCTGTACACCCTGGACGCGGCGGGCGGCCAACTGCGGTGGAAGCTGGCGACGGGCGGCGAGATCACGGGGTCGCCGGTGGCGCGGGGAGGCGTCGTGTACGCGTGCAGCAAGGACCGCTGCGTGTACGCGCTGGACGCCCTGAAGGGCACCGGCACGGGCAGCCGCCCCCGTAGTTGAGGCTCCGCGAACGTAAGGCTCCGTGCGGGGAGGCCCACCCTCGTCCGGTTTCCGGTCTCCGGCCGAAAGTCGCCCGACAGGCTCTCAGGAGCGCCAAAGGCGTCTGCGGTGCGGCGGCCGGTCCTCGCCGTGGTCCGCGTCCGGCGCGACGGGGTGCGGCGCCGTGTCCTGGTCCTCGGGGGCCGGGCGGCCCGCTGAAGCGGGGTCTCCGTGCGCGTCCGGGCGGCCCGTCGGAGCAGGGCCTGTGTACGGCTCCGCCTCGGGCTCCGGCAACGTGCTCGTCTGCACGGACGGCCCCGGCTCCTGCGTGGGCGGCCAGGTGTCCGGGTGCTCCGTGCCGGGTGCGGGATAGGGCCGGTCGCTGCCCGTGCGGGAGGGACGGCGCCCACCACGGCGCCCACCATGCCGCCCCGACATGAGCGCGGCGCCCAGCAGCAGCAGCACCCCGCCGCCCACCGCGCCCGCCACCCCCCACCACAGCCCGGAACCGTCGCTCGCGACCGACAGACTGCCCGCCGCCAGGCCCTGGCGCACCATCCACAGCACGGTGAATCCGAGCACCACCACACCCGCCGCCGCCACCAGCAGCCGCGAGCGCAGCACCACGCCGACCACTGTCAGTACAGCGGCGACGAGAAAGGCCAGGAAGATCGAGCCCAGCAGTCCGGGCCGGCCGGCGGTGACACCCGTACCGGTGAACAGTTCCTCGATCCGGTAGTGGCGGCCGAGACGGCCGTCGTACCAGTCACGGAAGGGGCTCAGCACGGCGGCCGCCGCTCCTACGAGAGCGAGGACCGAGCCGAGGACATTGCGGATCATCGTCGGCCTCCTGCCTGCGGGCCGACCGCTGTCACGGTTCAGCACCGCTCTCCGCCTCGACGCTACGCCCGGCCCATGCCCCTCGCCACCGTGCGCTACGGTGTCGCGCGGTCGTTCGAACACATGCACTGCGCGTACGGAAATACACGTCAGTACGGACATCGACACAAGGGGGGCTGCATCGATGATGCGGCAGCACATAAAGCTTTCGGCGGTACTCGTCGTCGTGGTACTCGCGCTCACCGGCTTCTCGACCTCCAGCCACGGCGGCCGAAGCGGCAAGAGCAAGAGCAGGGGATCCAGCAGCAGCGGCGGCGGCTGCTCCAACTCCAAGAAGAGCAACGGCAGTTACCACAGCAGCGACTACGACGACAACGACTCGTCGAGCGGATCGTCCACCGGCAACACCGGTTACGAGACACCGGCCCCGAGCGCCACAGCCTCGGACGAGCCCCAGGCGTACGTCTTCCGCTGCGCCCAGCCCGGCAAGGGCAAGCGCAAGGCCGTCACCTCCTCCGCCGTCCGGCTCACGGCCGGCGCCGCCGGTTCGCACACCTACGAGGTCGATGTGACCTTCCTCGACGCGGCGGGCAACACCGTCGACACGGGTGAGGCGAACGTGGACGTCGAGGGCGGCGAGACCGAGACCGTCACGGTGCGGATGGACAGCCCGCGCAAGGTCTCCCAGGTGAAGAAGTGCCGGGTCGAGGCCGAGCTGAGCTACTGACCTCAGCGCACCCGGAACGCGTTGCCGCCCCGCCCCTGAAACATCTCGGCCTGCCGCTCCGCCGGCAGGTTCCCGAGTGCGATCAGGTGCGGGGCATGGGCCAGGGCCTGCGCCCTGGCCGCCTCCTTCGCGGACCACACCGCCCGCACCGTCCCCTGCACGGCCCGGGTCGGGTACGCGGCGATCACCTCCGCCGCCCGCAGCGCCGCCGCCACCGCGCCGCCGGGCGCCGTCACCTCACTGACCAGCCCGATCTCGTACGCCCTGCGGGCCGAGACCCGTTCGGCCGTACCCATCAGGGACATCCGGGCCACCTCGCCGAACGGCATCCGCTGGGCCATGGAGATCGCCTCGAACGCGCTGACCATGCCGTACGTCGTGTGCGGGTCGAAGAACGTCGCCTCCTCGGACGCGATCACGAACTCCGCCTCGCCCAGCAGATAGAACGCCCCGCCGCAGGCCATCCCCTCCACGGCGGCGATCACCGGCTTCCACAGGTCGTTCGCCTTCGGTCCGATCGCGATCAGCGGGTCGTCGATCGTGTACGGGGACGACGGCTGCGGCACCTCCGCACCCCGGTCGATCCCCGTGCTGAAGGCCCGCCCGCCCGCACCGGTGACGACGACGGCCCGCACCCCGTCGTCGTACCGGAACGCCCGCCAGGCGGCGGCCAGTTCGGCAGCCGTCGCCAGGTCGATCGCGTTGAGCCTCCCGGGCCGGTCGAGGGTGACGAGCGCGACCCCGGTCTCCTCGTCCGTCTCCGTCCGCAGCGCCATCGCCGCTCACCTCTCCAGCAGCCAGCGCACCAGGGTCACTTCGGGACCGGCCGGGCAGAACACCGCCCGCACCGGCGCCCCGATCCGCAGCCGCCCCGGATCGACGGAGTTCAGCGGGGCGTCCGGGCCGCTCACCACGTTCCCGACCAGCCTGATCTCCGGTGCTTCCGCCAGTTCGACCACGACGGCGTTGTACGGGGCCTGCGCGGCGTACGCGGGCAGCAGCGGCGGATGCGGCAGCACGTACGACCAGACGCGGCCCCGTCCGCTCATCGGCCGCCACTCGCTCGCGAAGGACCGGCAGCGCGGGCAGCACGGCCTGGGCGGGAAGCGCAGCCTTCCGCACTCCGGGGCCGCGCACGCCTGGACGCGGAGTTCGCCGCGGGCCGCGTACTCCCAGAAGGGGGCGCCGTCCTCGTCCACGACGGGCAGCAGCAGGGCATCCATCCCGGTCAACTCCTCAGTTCCTCAGCAGTACGGCGGATGTGGGTACGCCCTCACCGGCGGTGACCAGACACGTTCCGGCGTCCGGCACCTGGGCGGTGGAGACGCCGCGCAACTGCTTCACGCCCTCGGTGATGAGGTTGAAACCGTGCACGTACGCCTCGCTGAGCCCGCCGCCCCCGGTGTTGATGGGCAGCCGCCCGCCGCTCTCCAGCGCCCCGCCCTCGGTGAACGCGGCGCCCTCGCCGCGCCCGCAGAAGCCGTAGCCCTCCAGGGAGAGCGGAATGAGCGGCGTGAACGCGTCGTAGATCTGCGCGACATCCACCTCGTCCGGGCCGAAGTCGGCCTGCTTCCACAGCTGCCGGGCGGCCGTCCAGGCAGGTCCGCTGAGCGGGTCGTCGTTCCAGTAATTGACCATGCCGTGGTGCTGGGCGGGCAGTCCCTGGGCGACGGAGTGGATGTAGACGGGCTTCTGCCGGCAGTCGCGCGCCCGCTCGGCGGAGACGACGACGCAGGCCAGCGCGCCGTCGGTCTCCAGGCAGTTGTCGAAGAGGCACAGCGGCTCGCTGATCCAGCGCGAGGTCATATACATGTCGCGGGTCAGCGGGCGCTCGTACATCACCGCGTCCGGGTTCTGGTTGGCGCGGTTGCGGCAGGCGAGGGCGACGTTGAAGAGATGGTCGCGGGTCGCCCCGTACTCGTGCATGTAGCGCCGCGTCAGCATGCCTATCTCGTCGGCCGGCCGCAGCAGCCCGTAGGGCCGGGTCCACTGGGCGGGGGTGGGCAGTTGGACGGAGGTGTTCCGCCAGGGCCGGGGCCCCGATCCCCGCTTCCGTGACCGCCAGGCGACCCCGACACCCGCCTGCCCGGTCGCCACGGCGGCGGCGAGATGCGCGACCGTCGCGCAACTGCCGCCGCCCCCGTACCCCACCTTGCTGAAGAAGGTGACATCGCCCGCCCCGATCGCCTTGGCGACCTCGACCTCGTCGGTCTCCTCCATCGTGTACGACGCGAAGGCGTCCACCTCCGAGGCGGCGATGCCCGCGTCGTCGAGCGCCGCGACGATGGCCCGGCAGGCCAGGGTCTTCTCGGACTCGGGCAGTCGCTTCGCGAAGGCCGTCTGCCCGATACCGGCTATCGCTGTCACGTCCTTGAGTGCCGCCACCGCCACCTCCGAGACCGTCACGACCGCTGACAGCGGCTGAGGCTACAGCTAATCTGACGGATAGTCAGCTACTGCGTCAGGGAGGGCCGGCGATGCGCGGTGACGAGGAGTGGGGCAGCGTTCCGGAGCTGGTACGGGCGGCAGCGCGACGGTACGGGGACCGGGAGGCGGTCGTCGACGGCCGGACCCGGATCTCGTACGCCGAACTGGGCGACCGCGTCGAACGGGCCGCCGCCGCCTGCATGGCCTCGGGCGTCGAGCCGGGGGACCGGGTCGCGGTCTGGGCCCCGAACAGCCTGGACTGGATCGTCAGCGCACTGGGCGCCGTCACGGCGGGAGCGGTCCTCGTCCCCCTCAACACCCGCTTCAAGGGCACCGAGGCGGCGTACGTCCTGGAACGCAGCCGGGCGAAGCTGCTCTTCGTCACGGGCACCTTCCTCGGCACGTCGTACGTGGCGTCCCTGCGCCGGGCCGACGTGCGACTCCCGCACCTGGAACGGGTGGTGGTCCTGGCGGACAGCGCCCCCGACGACTACGTCACCTGGAAGGACTTCCTGGCGGCGGGGGAGCGGGTGGAGCCGGAAGCGGTGCGCTCCCGGGCCGCAGCCATCGCCCCCTCGGACCCCTCCGACATCATCTACACCTCCGGCACCACGGGCCGTCCCAAGGGTGCCGTCATCACCCACGCCCAGACCCTGCGCTGCTACGCGATCTGGAGCGAACTGGCGGATCTGCGCGAGGGCGACCGCTATCTGATCGTGAACCCCTTCTTCCACACCTTCGGCTACAAGGCGGGCGTCATCGCGTGCCTGATGCGGGGCGCGACGATGGTCCCGCAGCCGGTGTTCAACGTGGACACGGTCCTGGCCAACATCGCCGCCGAACGCATCTCGGTCCTGCCGGGCCCGCCCACCCTCCACCAGTCCCTCCTGGACCACCCCGCCCGCGGCGCGCACGACCTCTCCGCCCTCCGCCTGGTGGTGACGGGCGCGGCGGTGGTCCCCCTGCACCTGGTCGAACGCCTGCGCACGGAGCTCGGCATCACGACGGTCCTCACCGCCTACGGCCTCTCCGAGGCGAGCGGCATCGTCACGATGTGCCGCCGCGACGATCCGGTGGAGACGATCGCCTCGACGTCCGGCCGGGCGATCCCCGGCACGGAGATACGTGTCCTGGCCGCCCCGGGTACCCCCGGTGAGGTCGTGGTCCGCGGCTTCCACGTGATGCAGGGCTACTTCGAGGACCCGCAGACCACCGCCGACGCGATCACCTCCGACGGCTGGCTCCACACCGGCGACGTGGGCGTCCTCGACGAGGACGGCAACCTCCGGATCACCGACCGGATCAAGGACATGTTCATCGTCGGCGGCTTCAACGCGTACCCCGCGGAGATCGAGCAGCTTCTGGGCCTGCACCCGGATGTGGCCGACGTGGCGGTCGTCGGTGTGCCGGATCCCCGGCTGGGCGAGGTGGGCATGGCCTACGCGGTGCGCAGACCGGGCGCGACGGTGACGGCCGACGACCTGATCGCCTGGTCCAGGCGCGAGATGGCGAACTACAAGGTCCCGAGGGCGGTCGAGTTCGTGGCGGAGCTGCCGCGCAATGCGAGCGGCAAGGTGGTGAAGGGGGAACTGCGGGAGCTTCGGCCCGAGGGGTGAAGAAGAGGCGCGGTTGCGCCGGCCGGACGCGGACGACCAGCGGCCGCGACGGCTCCCCCTCCGCGCCGCCGCGGCCGCTCCCCGTGCTGGAGAAGGTCTTAGTTGGGCTTCGGTGCCGACGCGTGGGCGTCCAGGGTGGTGATCTCCTCGCCGGACGCGTGCGCGTCGGTCGGCTTGAGCGGTTCGCTCGACGCGTGAGCGTCCTGCGTGGTGACTTCCTCGCCGGATGCGTGCGCGTCGGTCGGCTTGAGGATGCTGTTGTTGTCGGCCATGAAGGTCAACTCCTGAAAGCGTGGACGTAATGGTTGGTGTGCCCGTCCGGCGGTTCCCCCGTGGATCGCCGGACGGGCATTCCAGGGCCGTTCACCCTAGCGGTGAGGCCACACGCCGACCCGTCTGCCCCCCGACGCGACGGACCGGTGTGTAAGAGAGTGCCGGGGAGCGATAAACGAATGATGAACGCGGTACACGAACCTCAGATCACTGTGGCCGGATACAGAAGGGCGCGCACATGGGCGGCTTCGGTCGCCCCCAGGTCCTCGAAGACCGTGAGCGCCTCACGCCAACAGGCCTGCGCCCGGTCGGTCTGACCGAGAGGGGTGAGACTGAGGCCGAGCACCGTGAGGATATTGGCACGTCTCCACTCGCCGCCGATTCCGTGCAGTACGGCGAGGGCCTGCTCCGCCTGTGCGGCAGCCTGCGCAGGTTCGTGGGCGGCCAGGTCCGCCTCTGCCAGCCGGAACAGCGTCATGCCGAACCAGAACTGCTGCCTGCTGTCCCGGAAGACGTCCAGGGCCTCGGTGAGTACCCGCCGCGCCTGGGACGTCTGGCCCGCACCGGTGAAGGCCAGACCGAGAGCGTATTTGCCGTTGGCCAGGCGGAGGGCCTGTTCTCCGCCATCCGATTCGTAGAGGGCGATGCCCTGCTGGGCCAGACTCACCGCACTCATCTTCCGGTCCGTGGCCAGGTGAACCCTCGACATATTACAGAGCGCCGATGCTTCGGCCGACTTGTTGTTGTCCGCTCGGAAGGCGGCCAGAGCCTGGGTGAAATGGGATTCTGCGTCGGCATGGCGGTTCTCGTAGAGGGCGATGATCCCGAGTTGGTTGGGGGCCTGACCGGACGAGACCGGGTCTCCTGCGGCCAGCCCCAATTCCCAGGCCCGCTGTGCGTCGTTCTCCGCATCGGTGAACCGGCCCGAGATGCTGTGCACATGGGTCAGCATGGTGCGCGCGCGAGCTTCTGCGTGAACGTCGCCCGCGGTCCGGGCCGCCTCGGAGACCGCAGTCGCCGCCTGGGTGAACTGGTGTGAATTGGCTCCCGATTCGCCCAGATCCACAGCGGCCATGAGGAGATCGGCCGCTTTGCGGAGCATGCCCAGCGCCGCGGACTGCCGGGCGCATGCGAGCAGTCCGCTGGACTCGTTGAAAAGCCAGTCCAGCGCCGCCGCGGGGGTCGAGAACGACAACCCCGGGCAGAGCGTCGGTTCGAAGTGGTCGAGCACGCGCTCCCCCGGCCGCTCCAGCGCGTACACCTCCGCCGCCGTGGCCAGATAGAAGTCCAGCAGCCGCGACAGCGCCAACGTCCGCTCCTCCGGCTGCTGTTCGTCCCGTTCCACGCAGGAACGCGCATAGAGCCGCACCAGGTCGTGGTAGCGGTACCGGCCCGGCGCCGCCGACTCCAGGAGGCTGGTGTCCACCAGGGCCTCCAGCAGGTCCTCGGCCGCGTGCGCCTCCAGGTTGAGCAGGGCCGCCGCGGCGGCCAGGGAGATGTCCGGGCCGTCGGCCAGGCCCAGGAGGCGGAAGGCGCGGGCCTGGGCGGGCTCCAGCTGGCCGTAGCCGAGCTCGAAGGTGGCCTTCACCGCGAGGTCACCGGCCTGGAGTTCGTCCAGCCGGCGGCGTTCGTCGGCGAGCTTGGCAGCCAGCACGGAGACCGTCCAGGTGCGGCGGGCGGCCAGGCGGGAGGCGGCGATGCGGATGGCCAGGGGGAGGAAGCCGCAGGCGGCGACCACGTCGAGAGCGGCCTCGCGCTCGGAGGCGATGCGCTCCTCGCCCACGATGCGGGTGAAGAGCTGGAGGGCTTCCTCCGGAGACATCACGTCCAGGTCGACCAGGTGCGCACCGGCCAGGTCGACCATGCGGACACGGCTGGTGACCAGGGCCGCGCAGCCCGCGGTGCCGGGGAGGAGCGGGCGGATCTGGGCGGTGTCGTGGGCGTTGTCGAGGAGGACCAGGACGCGGCGGCCGTCGAGCGTGGAGCGGTAGAGGGCGGCGCGTTCGTCCAGGGAGTCGGGGATCGCCGAGTCCGCCGTGCCCAGGGCGCGCAGGAAGGCGCCGAGGACTGTCTCCGGTTCGGCGACGCGCGCACCGGCGCCCTGCAGATCCACGTACAGCTGGCCGTCCGGGAAGTGCTGCCGTGCCTGATGGGCGACGTGTACGGCGAGGGTCGTCTTGCCGACGCCGCCGATGCCGGCCAGGGCCGAGACGGCCATGACCGAACCCTCGGCGGTGGCCAGCCGGTCGCCCAGGTCCCGCACGAAGGAGGTACGGCCGGTGAAGTCCGGGACGGTGGCCGGGAGCTGGGCCGGGCGCACCGGTGCCGGTGCCGGGGCCGGTTCGTCGGCCGGGCGGGCCAGTTCCTCGTCGGCCCGCAGGATGCGCTGCTGGAGCTGGGACAGTTCGGGGCGCGGGTCGACGCCCAGTTCGTCGGCGAGGAGCCGGCGGGTGTCGGCGTACACCGCGAGCGCCTCCGCCTGCCGCCCGCTGCGGTACAGGGCGATCATGAGGAGTTCGCGCAGCCGTTCACGCAGGGGGTGCGCGGCGGTGAGCGCGGTCAGCTCGGAGACCGCCTCCGCGTGGCAGCCGGACTCCAGGTCGAGGTCGAGGCGGGTCTCGGTGAGCTGGAGTCGCCATTCCTCCAGGCTGGTGCGCTGATTCTCGGCGTACGGGCCGGGTACGGAGGCCAGGGCCTCGCCGTCCCACAGACCGAGCGCCTTGTTGAAGAGGGCGCGGGCCTCGGAGCGGTGGCCGCCGGCCCGGGCCTTCTCCGCATCGGCGGCCAGCTCCTGGGCCACGGTCAGGTCGAGGGCGTCCTGCCTGGTGCGGATCGCGTAACCGCCGGCGTCGCTGGCCAGTGTCTGCGGGTCGAGGATCTTGCGGAGCCGGGAGGCGTACGTGCGAACGGCGGCGAGCGCCTGCGAGGGCGGTTCCTCGCCCCAGATGGCGTCGATGAGTTCGGCCGCGGTGGCCGTGCGGCCGCCGCGCAGGAGCAGCGCGGTCAGCAGGGCGCGCTGCTGCGGTGAACCGGACGGCAGCGCCTCTCCGCCCCGCCACGCCCGCACCGGGCCGAGCACGGAGAAGCGTAGATCGGCGCCGTCGGCCGGCCGCTGTTGCGGAGCGCGCTGCTCCGGAACACGCATGCGCGGCCGGTTGTCACGGTCCATTGCTGCCCCCTGCCCTGCTCGCCCCGCCGATCATGCTGGTGCTGTCCGCTGTGCATTCGCATGGTCCACCCACGGGCCCGTCCGGCGCCGGGTGGATCCGGATCGTTCGGTACCGCTGGTAGCGCGCTCAACAGTCTGCCTTGTTTTGGGCGGACACGTCAGCAGCGGGTGACTCTCTGCACAAGCCCTCGACAACGATTATGGGACGATGGGCGGCACCGGGAGCTGACGGTTCGTCAGATCGGCGCTACCGTGGTGGGCATGGAGACCTTCCCGAAGATCATCTCGGTGGACGACCACACGGTGGAGCCCGCTCATGTCTGGCAGGACCGGCTCCCGTCCAAGTACCTCGACCGCGGTCCGCGCATTGTTCGCGCGCCGCTCAAGGAAATGACCTTCATGGGCGGCAGGTTCGCGCCCGTGATGGGCGCGAAGGGCGATGACGGGCCGATCGGCGACTGGTGGGTGTACGAGGATCTGCACCGACCGCTCACCCGGCTCGACACCGCGGTCGGCTACGACCGGGACGAGATCAGGCTTGAGGTCATCACATACGAGCAGATGCGTCCGGGTTCGTTCTCGGTCCCCGACCGGCTCGCCGACATGGACGTCAACCATGTCCAGTCCGCCCTCTGCTTTCCCACCTTCCCCCGGTTCTGCGGCCAGACCTTCACCGAAGCGAAGGACCGCGAGCTGGGACTGCTCGCGGTGCGGGCGTACAACGACTGGATGGTGGAGGAGTGGTGCGGACCCGAGGCGCGGGGCCGGCTCATCCCGCTCACGCTGATCCCGCTCTGGGACGCGCGGTTGGCCGCGGACGAGGTCCGGCGGAACGCGGCGCGCGGGGTGCGCGCGGTCGCGTTCTCCGAGATACCTCCGCATCTCGGGCTGCCGTCCATTCATACGGACGAGTGGGATCCGTTCCTGCGGGCGTGCGACGAGACGGGGACGGTGATCGCGATGCACATCGGCTCGTCCTCGAAGATGCCGTCCACCTCGCCCGACGCCCCGCCCGCCGTCGGTTCCACCATCACCTTCGCCAACTGCTGCTTCTCGATGGTCGACTGGCTGATGAGCGGCAAGTTCGAACGGTTCCCGAACCTCCGGATCATGTATGCGGAGGGGCAGATCGGCTGGATTCCGTACATCCTGGAACGCGCCGACGTGGTCTGGGAGGAGAACCGGGCCTGGGGCGGTGTCTCCGACAAGGTCCACCGCCCGCCGTCGGAGCTGTTCGCCGAGCACGTCCACGGCTGCTTCTTCGATGATGCCTTCGGGCTGAAGAACCTGGAGTCGATCGGCGTGGGGAACGTCCTGTACGAGACGGACTACCCGCACTCCGACTCCACATGGCCCAAGTCGCGCGAGGTCGGCGAGGCGCAGATGGGGCACCTGGACGCGGAGACCGTGGACCGCATCGTGCGCCGCAACGCGATCGACCTGCTGGGGCTGACGGACGACGGGCTGTGGGCCGGGCCCGGAGGGCGGTAGGTGCCCGGAAGAACGTGACACCCGGGCCGTGGAGTGTCACGTTCTTCCGGCCCAAGGGCCGTCCGGCAATCCGTCGCGCGCCCGCCAGGGACTACGCGACTGCCCTTACGCGCGCGCGGAGGAGCCCATGCCTTCCTGCGCGCGTGCGGACGTGCTCATGCCTACGCGCGTGCGGAGGAACTCATGCCTACGCGCGTGCGGACGAACTCATGCCTTCCGGACCGGTTCCTGAAGTTCCGTCACCCACTTCTTCCGGTCCTCCGGACACTCCAGGCTGATCTCGCGGGCGTACCCGGCGGACCGGTAGCCGTTGGCGTCGATCCAGCGGGCCAGGGCCTGGGACGTCGGGAGCACGCCGTCCATCGAACCCCGGTGGACGATGGTCGCCGCCTCGAAGGGGGGCAGTTCGACCACCGTGACCCCGGTGCCGCCGACCGGACCCACCGGGGCGGAGACCGTCACGCCGGCATGGACGACGACCGCGCCGCCGCCCTCCGGAGCATCCGCGTAGTACGCGATCCCCGGGCCGCTCGGGCTGACCCCGGCCGTTTCCAGCAGCGGGAGGAGCCGGTCGTACAGCGGGCCGATCACCGGAGTGATGCCCTCCGGCTCATAGCTCGCCGCCGTGCCGGTCAACTCGGCGACCCGTACCGCGGCAACACTCTTGACTACTACATCGTCGACAGACATGCGTCCCTCGCTCTCGATCGATCGGAGCCTCGCCTCGACCTGAGCCAGCCGGGCGGCCGCAGCCGCCATGGCCGCTTCCAGCTCCGCCTGCCGCAGCCGCAGCATCCCGCGCAGCTCCTCCGGCCCCACCTGCTCGTCGAGGATCACCCGCACCTGCTGCAGCGTGAAGCCGAGATCCTTGAGAGCGATGACGCGGTTGAGGCGGGCGAACTGGGCGGCACCGTAGAAGCGGTAACCGGTGGCGTGGTCGGTGCGGTCGGGGCGCAGGAGCCCGATGGCGTCGTAATGGCGCAGCATCCGGGCCGACACCCGTCCGAACCGGGCGAACTCTCCGATGGTGAACATGATGTCTCCCAGTGCACCGGTTCACACGGTGTCAAGGTCAACCACGGCGGCGGTGCCGGTCCCCGCCGGGGCGCGAGAGAAGACGGGGCAAGGCAGGAGCCCTGCTCCTCCACCGAGGTGGAGGGGCAGGGCTCCTTGGGTACTGCTAGCCGGCCGCGATCGGCCGACCCGGGCAACTAGGCCGGGGTGACGTTCTCAGCCTGCGGACCCTTGGGCCCCTGAGTGACGTCGAAGTTCACGACCTGGTTCTCCTCAAGGGAGCGGAACCCGGACGCGTTGATCGCGGAGTAGTGGACGAAGACATCCGGGCCGCCGCCGTCCTGGGCGATGAAGCCGAAGCCCTTTTCAGCGTTGAACCACTTGACGGTTCCGGTAGCCATAAGCCCTCCTTGGGCCAAAGGGTTGCCCTGCTCCAGAACCTGCAAAGAAGTCTGAAAACTACAAAAGCCTGCGGGTTACATGCTCCGCAGGCTCTGTACTGCAAGGGAAACCAAACTGCAACTTGCGTCGAGCCTAGCACGCAGGGTGTACGGAAGGGTAGAGGGAAAGATCACTTCACCCGGATGTTTGATTGCCGCGCTGATCGGCTGACGAAGCGGGTGTCCCGGGGCGTGTCGTGGAGGCGCCTTCGAAGGCCGTCGGAGAGAGACTTCGACGCGCCTCGCGGGACGCCGGGGCGGGCTCCCGGGGGCGCCGTGGACACCGCGGCGGGGGCTCCCGCGGTGGTGCCGACGCCTCCCCGGGAGTGGCATCCGGTACGCCCCGCGCACCCGGTGCCGTCCGCTCGGCCCCGCGGGTCTAGCCTCGCGATGTGGACAATTCAACCGTCTCAACCGTCGCAGGCGACCACCGTCGCATCCGGCCGCGTGTCGGCCACATCCAGTTCCTGAACTGCCTCCCCCTGTACTGGGGTCTGGCCAGGACCGGAACCCTGCTCGACATGGAGCTCTCGAAGGACACCCCGGAGAAGCTCAGCGAGCAGCTGATCAGAGGCGATCTGGACATCGGCCCCGTCACGCTGGTCGAATTCCTCCGCAACGCCGACGACCTGGTCGCCTTCCCGGACATCGCGGTGGGCTGCGACGGTCCCGTCATGTCGTGCGTGATCGTGTCGCAGGTGCCGCTCGACCAGCTGGACCGGGCCCGGGTGGCACTCGGCTCGACCTCGCGCACCTCCGTACGCCTGGCCCAGCTGCTGCTCGCCGAGCGCTACGGGGTCAGCCCGGACTACTACACCTGCCCGCCGGACCTCGGCGTGATGATGCAGGAAGCGGATGCCGCCGTGCTGATCGGCGACGCCGCGCTGCGCGCCAACCTGCACGACGCGCCCCGGCTCGGCCTCCAGGTCCACGACCTGGGCCAGATGTGGAAGGACTGGACCGGGCTGCCGTTCGTCTTCGCGGTCTGGGCGGCCCGCAAGGACTATCTGGCAGCCGAGCCCCATCACGTGAACAAGGCGCACGAGGCCTTCCTGGCCTCGCGGGACGTCTCCCTGGAAGAAGTCACCAAGGTCGCGGAACAGGCGGCGCGCTGGGAGTCCTTCGACGCGGAGGTGCTGGAGCGGTACTTCACGACCCTGGACTTCCGCTTCGGTCCGGACCAGCTGAAGGGCGTACAGGAGTTCGCGCGCCGGGTCGGCCCGACGGCCGGCTTCCCCGCGGACGTCAAGGTCGAGCTGCTCGGCGGCTGACCGGTACGGGCCGACCGGTACAGGCCGACCGGTACGAGGGGTGACGGGAGGCGGGACGCGGGAGCGGAGGCGGGCGTCGAGCGCGCCGCGCACACGAATGGGCCGGGATATGGGGGAATCCCGTGCCGCCGGGTCGGAAATCCCTTCCGGTCCCTTCTCCCCGTCCTTCTTCCGGCCCTTCTCCAGCCGTCTTCCGGTCCTTCTCCAGCCGTCCGTTTCTCCTCGCTCGGCTATCGATTCGATTCGGGTAATACGCGGCGAATAGTCGAATCCCGGATGGCGTCCCGGGAGAGTCCCGGTCACGTACGGGAATCGCTCGGGTGAACGACGCATTCACGCCTTTTGTTGTGTCGAAAGCGGGTGTTCGTTCCCTTGAGGGGGAAAAGGGCGGATGGTTTCCTCTGTGACCCGATGACCTTCGCCGCCTAGGCTTCGGTCGGACAGGTCCGGCCGGTCCACAGGGGGGAAGTCCATATGCAGCCGCTGGAAGCCGGCGAACCGCTGACCATCGGTGCCTACCGACTGCTCGGCAGGCTCGGTGCGGGCGGCATGGGCCGGGTCTATCTGGGGCGCAGCGCGGGCGGACGCACCGTCGCGGTCAAGGTCGTGCACCCCCACTTCGCTCTCGACGAACAGTTCCGGGCCCGCTTCCGGCGGGAGGTGGACGCGGCGCGGCGGATCGGTGCGCAGTGGACGGCGCCCGTCCTGGACGCCGACCCGGACGCTCCCATTCCGTGGGTGGCCACCGGCTACGTGGCCGGTCCCCCGCTGTCCCTCGCGGTCGCCGAGCACGGGCCGCTGCCCGAGCACGCGGTGCGGACCCTGGGCGCCGGACTCGGGGAGGCGCTGGCCGCGGTGCATGCCCAGGGCCTCATCCACCGCGACGTGAAACCGTCCAACGTGCTGCTCGCCCTCGACGGCCCGCGGCTGATCGACTTCGGGATCGCGCACGCCGTCGGAGCCTCGCTCACCTCCACCGGGGTCTCCGTCGGCTCACCCGGCTACATGGCACCGGAGCAGATCCGGGGCGGGGACATCTCGGGTGCGGCCGATGTCTTCTCGCTCGGTGCGGTGCTCGCGTACGCGGCGACCGGCACCGCTCCCTTCCTCGGTGACTCCTCCGCCGTACTGCTCTACAAGGTGGTGCACGAGGAGCCCGAACTGGGGGAGTTGGAGGGCGAACTGCGGGACGTCGTCGCCGGATGCCTGGCGAAGTACCCGGAGGACCGGCCGACCCCCACGGAGCTGGCCCGGCAGTTGGCGCCGGGCGGAGCGGCCGCACTGGTCGCGGCGGGCTGGCTGCCCGGCCCGCTGGTGCGCGAGGTCAGCCGGGCGGCGGTCGCGCTGCTGGATCTGGAGCCGCAGGACGCACCGGCGCAGTCGGGGCCGGTGCCGTTCAGCGGCGCGTCGTGGGGCGCGAACGGTGGGTTCGGCGGGTTCGGCCCACCGGTGGAGCCGCCCCCGGCGCATGAGCCGACCCGGCCGGCGTCGTGGCCCGCCGCCGCCCGTACGGACGAGACGGCCGGTCCGGCCGGGCTCCCCGGACAACGTGCGGCCGACCCCCGTTTCTCCGTCACGCTCAACGCGGACTCCGGCCCGGTCCGGCCCGATGCGCACCGGGGCCGGAGGCTGAGCTGCACCGTCGCTCTCGCCGTGGCGGGTGCGCTCGCCGCCGTCACCGTGGGCGGTGCGTTCCTCTTCGATCTGCTGCCGGGCGGAGACGGCCGGAACACCGCCGAGCACGGCGACACCGGCCACACGCCACCGGCCGCCACGCCCTCCGAGGCGTCCCCGCGGCCGTCGGGCTCGGACACCGACGGTGCGGAGCAGATCAGCGAACTCCCGAAGGCGTTCGTCGGCACGTGGAAGGGCCCCCTCACCGAGAAGACCACCGGGCAGCCGCACGGCACGCTCACCGCCGTGTTCACCGCGGGCAGGAAGGGCTCCGACGTGGTCCGGATGACCACGGAGATCAGCGCGCTCGGCCTGACCGTCCGCTGCGACAGCATCGCCACCCTCTCGTCCGGCACCGACAGGGAACTGACGCTGCGGGAGCGCGCCGACCCCGAGCGCCCCGGCGACGGGGCCCTCTGCACCTCCACCACCACCGACGTCCACTTCACGCGAACCGCCGACGACACCCTCCTGTTCCGGTCGGAGGAGAACGGCGCGGGGCTTCCGCACGGCACGCTCAGCCGGTCCGGCGGCTGACGCCGGCAGGGGCTGGCGTAGGGTGAACCGGTCCGTGGATCCGTTGAAAAACTGCCGAAAGGTGACAGCCCGGTGACCGAGAAGGCCGACCTCCAGCCCATCCTCGACCGAGCCGCCGAAGGCGGTCGGATCACTCCGGAGGAGGCCCTCGACCTCTACCGGTCGGCGCCGCTGCACGCGCTGGGAGCGGCGGCCGACGCCGTGCGCCGACGCCGTTACGCGGGCACGGAGCACATCGCGACGTACATCATCGAGCGGAACATCAACTACACGAACGTGTGCGTCACGGCGTGCAGGTTCTGCGCCTTCTACGCCGCTCCGAAGGACAAGGAGAAAGGCTGGTCCCGCGACCTCGACGACATCCTGCGCCGTTGCGCGGAGACCGTCGAACTCGGCGGCACGCAGATCATGTTCCAGGGCGGCCACCACCCGGACTACGGCGTCGAGTACTACGAGAAGCACTTCTCCGCCATCAAGCAGGCGTTCCCGCAGCTCGTCATCCACTCGCTCGGCGCGTCCGAGGTCGAGCACATGGCCCGGATCTCCAAGGTCTCCGTCGAGGAGGCCATCCAGCGCATCCACGACGCCGGCCTCGACTCCTTCGCGGGTGCGGGCGCCGAGCTGCTGCCGGCCAGGCCGCGCAAGGCGATCGCTCCGCTCAAGGAGTCCGGCGAACGCTGGCTGGAGATCATGGAGATCGCGCACCGGCTCGGTGTCGAGTCCACCTCCACCATGCTGATGGGCACGGGCGAGACCAACGCCGAGCGCATCGAGCACCTGCGGATGATCCGCGACGTGCAGGACCGGACGGGTGGCTTCCGCGCGTTCATCCCGTACACGTACCAGCCGGAGAACAACCACCTGAAGGGGCAGACGCAGGCGACGCTCTTCGAGTACCTGCGGATGATCGCCATCGCCCGGATCTTCCTCGACAACGTCGCCCACATCCAGGGGTCCTGGCTGACCACCGGCAAGGAGGTCGGCCAGTTGTCGCTGCACTACGGCGCCGACGACCTCGGCTCGATCATGCTGGAGGAGAACGTCGTCTCCTCGGCCGGTGCCAAGCACCGCTCCAACCGGCTGGAGATCATCGACCTGATCCGCAAGGCCGGCCGCGTACCGGCGCAGCGCGCCACGACGTACGAGCACCTCGTCGTCCACGACGACCCGGCGAACGACCCGGTCGACGAGCGGGTGGTCTCGCACATCTCGTCCACCGCGATCGAGGGCGGCACCGCGCACCCGGAGCTGAAGCTCCTGAACGCCAACTGAGGCCGCTTTGCTGACGGTGCACGCCGCCGACGCGGTGCACGGCGCCCCCGACGGGGCCGACTCCGTGGCCGTGGACGGCGGCGTGATCGCCGCCATCGGTCCGTACGGGCAGCTGACCGCCGCCCATCCGCAGGCCCGGATCCGGCGGTGGTCCGGTCTGATCACCCCCGGGCTGCTGAACGCGGGAGCACCGGCGCTGCTGGAGGCCGCCTACCATCCGGATCCGCGCGAGGCGGACGAACTCGGCGGCGACCCGCTCACCGGTGACGCGCTCACCGCACTCGGCATGGACGACGCCCGCTGGGGCGCGAGTGCCCGGCGCGGACTGCAACGGATGCTGCGGCACGGCACGACCGCCGTCCGGGGCCCCTTCGCACGCCCCGCCGTGCGCACGGCGGTTGCCCGCTCGGGACTGCGCGTCCACGCCCCGGGCCCCGTGCCGGAGCCTGTCCGCCTCGATCCGCTGGCGTCCGTGGCGGCGCCGGAGGACGCGTTCGCGGCGCCGCTCGTCGTCGGCGGGCCCGCGGATCTGGCGGTGTTCGGGGTACGGGACCTCGCGGAGCTGCACACCGCGGGCGGCGGCAGCTGCGTCGCGACGGTGCTCGGCGGGCGGCTGGTCTTCCGCCGCGGCTGAGGCCCGTCCGACGCCGGGAGCGGGCCGTTCGCGGGACCGGCGACGGGCGGCCACGGGACCGGGGGCGGGGCGGACGTGGGACCGGGGACGGGGCGGACGTGGGACCGGGGACGGGCCGTTACCGGACCTGCGGGCCGCCCAGGTAGTGGCCCTCGGCGTCGTAGGGCCAGGCGTTGGAGACGCATCCCTTCAGCCCGTAGATCTGCTGCATCATCGCGGGGGCCGGGCGGCCCTTGCCCGGACAGGTCTCGTGGCCGTGGCCCAGCCAGTGCCCGACCTCGTGGTTGATGATGAGCGCCCGGTAGTCGGCGAGCGGGCCGTGGAACTCGGGCGAACCCTGTTGCCAGCGCTTGAGGTTGACGACGACGTCGGTGCCGACCCGGCAGTTGACCTCGCCATGGGTGTCGAGGCCGCCACGCCCGCAGATGGCGTCGGTCGTCCCCGGGGTGGCGATCCGGATGACCAGCCCCGCCGGGCCGCGGGTGACCTGGCGAAAGGTGTGCTCCCCGTCGTGCGACCAGCCCCGTGGCGCGGCCAGGACGCGGGCGATCTCGGCCGCGGCCACGTCGGCGTCGACACCGGAACCGTCCTCCACCTCGACCCGGTAGGCCAGGCCCCTGCCGGTGTCCGAGGCGCCCGCGCGGGCGACGGTGAACCTGCCGGTGTCCGACGAGGCCCCGGAGGACGCGGCCGTCCTCCCCTCGGCGCCGGTGCTCCCCCGGGCCCCCAGCACGGCGGTGGCACAGATCAGCACCGCCGGGACGACGGCCGCGGCGAGCAGCCGTTTGCGGTCGCGTTCCGGCCACCGTCGTCGGCGTGCTTGCTGTGCGGACATCTCAGCTCCCCTGACTCCCGTTGGAATGATGGCCCCTCCTTTACTGACCGTCAGTGGTCCGCATCGGTTCAGTCCCTCCGGGGCCGAGTGTCGACCGGTGCGAAGTACCACGGACCGGGCTGCTTGAATGGGCGGGTGACCCGAGCCTCCCTGGACAAGCAGCCGCACGAAGTCGCCACGATGTTCGACGGAGTGGCGGCGAACTACGACCTCACCAACGACGTGCTGTCGCTCGGCCAGGCCCGGCTCTGGCGCAAGGAGGTCGCGAAGGCGGTGGATGCCCGCCCCGCGCAGAAGGTCCTCGACCTGGCGGCGGGCACGGCGACGTCCTCGCTCCCCTTCGCCGCGACGGGCGCGTACGTCGTCCCCTGCGACTTCTCCCTCGGCATGCTGCGGGAGGGCAAGAAGCGCAATTCCTGGCTCCCCTTCACCGCGGGTGACGCCACCGCACTGCCGTTCCGCGACGAGACGTTCGACGCGGTGACGATCTCCTTCGGGCTGCGCAACGTCCAGGACACGGATGCCGCGCTGCGCGAGCTGTACCGCGTGACGAAGCCGGGCGGCCGGGTGGTGATCTGCGAGTTCTCGCAGCCGACCTGGGCCCCCTTCCGCACGGTCTACACCGAGTACCTGATGCGGGCGCTGCCACCGGTCGCGCGCGCGGTGTCGTCCAACCCCGACGCGTACGTCTATCTCGCCGAGTCCATCCGCGCCTGGCCCGACCAGGCCGGACTCGCGGCGAAGCTTCAGCAGGCCGGCTGGGCCAAGGTCGCCTGGCGCGATCTCACCGGTGGTGTGGTGGCGCTGCACCGGGGCGTACGCCCCTGAAGCAACGCTCCGGAGCTGTCCCGTCGGCGGGAGCCGGACGGTGGGGACGGCGCGTCCAGAGCTACGTCGCGGACGACGGCACCGAGTACGCCGTCCGCACCACCGAGCGCGACCTCCCCTGGTCCGACGCCCGGAAGACCTTCGACACGGCCCTGTCCACCCGGTCCTTCAACGACGTCGGCCCACCCCCGCGGTCACGGCGTCAGCGTCAACCGGAAGCAGTCGACCTGCCGCCCCGTCACCGGGGCGGCGAAGCTCTCCGCCCGCTCCATCCCCAGGCGCCGGGCCACGGCGACCGACCGGTCGTTCTCCGCGTCGATCGCCGCCACCACCCGCTCGACCCCGGCCGCGCGCAGCCGTTCCAGGGTGAGGCGGG
Source organism: Streptomyces sp. NPDC058051 (assembly GCF_042885475.1). Taxonomy (NCBI): domain Bacteria; kingdom Bacillati; phylum Actinomycetota; class Actinomycetes; order Kitasatosporales; family Streptomycetaceae; genus Streptomyces; species Streptomyces sp. NPDC058051. Next base: position 149,039 of record NZ_JBHVRW010000011.1, on the reverse strand, counting down.
CCGCGGCGGTGGCGTAGCCCCGGCCCCAGGCCGGCCGGGCCAGCCGCCAGCCGATCTCGATCTCGCCCACCGGGCCGTACGTGGTCGGCGGCCAGGGCTGGGCGCCGGTGAAACCGGCCACCGCGCCGTCCTCGCCGACCACCGTCCACAGGCAGTACCCCAGCTCCGCGTCGTGCCTGCGCTGTCGCGCGGTCCACTCCTCGTACATCGAGAATTCCGCCGGCTGACCGCCGAAGAACTCCATCACCTCGGGGTGGTCGAAGGCGCGGTGCCAGGACACGGCGTCCTCGTCGGTGGGGACGCGCAACTGCACGGCGGGAGCGGCGTAAGGCGCGGTCGACATCGGGGAGCCCTTCGGAAGGTTGATCAGCAGGCCCCCCTAGACTGCACGGGACAGGTGCCGCGCGGCACGCGATTTCGAGTCTTCGGGAGATCCGACCGTGACCGAGCCCCTCTCCGAACACAGCGCGGATGTGATCGTCGTCGGGGCAGGCCCGGCCGGCTCCACGACCGCGTACTACCTCGCCAAGGCCGGACTTGACGTCCTCCTCCTGGAGAAGACGGCCTTCCCCCGGGAGAAGGTCTGCGGCGACGGCCTCACCCCGCGCGCCACCAAGCAACTCGTCTCCATGGGCATCGACATCTCCGAAGAGGCCGGCTGGCTCCGGAACAAGGGCCTGCGCATCATCGGCGGCGGCGTCCGCCTCCAGCTGGACTGGCCCGACCTCGCCTCGTACCCGGACTACGGACTGGTCCGCAAGCGCGACGACTTCGACGAGCAACTGGCCCGCCAGGCACAGAAGGCGGGCGCGCGGCTGTACGAGCGCTGCAACGTCGGAGCCCCCGTGGTCGACGACCGCACCGGCCGCATCACCGGCGTGCACGCGAAGATCGGCGAGGAGAAGACCCCGGTCACCTTCCACGCCCCGCTCGTCGTCGCCGCCGACGGCAACTCCACCCGGCTGTCGCTCGCCATGGGCCTGCACCGCCGCGAGGACCGCCCGATGGGCGTGGCCGTGCGTACGTACTTCACCTCGCCGCGCCACGACGACGACTACCTGGAGTCGTGGCTGGAGCTGTGGGACCGCCGCGGCGCCCAGGACCGGCTCCTGCCGGGCTACGGCTGGATCTTCGGCATGGGCGACGGTACGTCCAACGTCGGCCTCGGCATCCTCGACTCCTCCTCCTCCTTCCGGGAGCTGGACTGGCGCGAGGTCCTCAAGGCGTGGTGCGCCTCCATGCCGGAGGACTGGGGCTTCACCCCGGACAACATGACGATGCCGATCCGCGGCGCCGCCCTCCCGATGGCCTTCAACCGCCAACCGCACTACACCAAGGGCCTGCTGCTCGTCGGTGACGCGGCGGGCATGGTCAACCCGTTCAACGGCGAAGGCATCGCGTACGCCATGGAGTCGGGCCAGATCGCCGCGGACGTCATCGTCCAGGCCCACGCCCGCGCCACGCCGGCCCAGCGCGAACTGGCGCTGACCAACTACCCGAAGGTGCTCAAGGAGACCTACGGCGGTTACTACACGCTGGGCCGTGCCTTCGTGAAGCTGATCGGCAACCCGAAGGTCATGAAGATCGCCACCCAGCGCGGACTGACGCACCCGGTACTGATGCGGTTCACGCTGAAGATGCTCGCCAACCTGACCGACCCGACGGGCGGCGACGCGATGGACCGGATCATCAACGGCCTGTCGAAGGTGGCCCCGAAGGCCTGACCGCGCGTCTCCGGGCGTGAGCCGGCCTGTCCGGGAGGTGCGCCGGAGTTTCCGGGGCTGTCCGGGAGGTGCGCCGGAGTTTCCGGGCGTGCGCCGGTGTCTCCCGGCGGTGGTGTGCCCGGGTGGCGGTTCGTCCGGGGGAGCGGTGGCCGTGGCGGATGCCCCCGCACCGCGGCGCGAGGGCTGTTCGCCCCGGTTCACAAGCGGCAGCAGTCCGGTGCCCGGCAGGTGCGCGCCGTGGGCGACGCCTGCCGCGGGCGAGGTCGCGTTTCGGTCGATCCAGGACGTTCCGAGGGGCGCGCGCCGGGTCGGCGCCGCACACGACGACGGGCCGTCGCTCCCGAGCGGGGGAGAGACGGCCCGTCGCCGAGCGCCGGGAAGGCGCTTGTGAATCAGAGAACGCGCCGGACCGGGTGAAACCGCCGGACCGGGGCGCTCCGCGGGCCCGCCGGGCCGGGTGGACCCGAACCGGCCGGCTCCGCCGGATTCCGCGGAATCAGAGCACGCGGACCGCGCCGGACGGCGGGTCGTAGGAGAGCGGACGCTGCACCACACCGGTGCTGGAGTTCTGCGCACCGACGAACTCGCCGCCGCCCACGTAGATCCCGACGTGGTACGCGCTGCCCGCGCCACCCCAGTACAGGATGTCGCCGGGCTGGAGGTTGCTCAGGGAGACCTGGGTGCCCGCGGTGGACTGGGCCTGCGAGACGCGCGGCAGGTCGACGCCGACCGAACGGAAGGCGGCCTGGACGAGACCGGAGCAGTCCCACGAGTTGGGGCCGGTGCCGCCGGACACGTACGCGTCGCCGACCTGGGCCTGCGCGAAGGCGATGACGGACGCGGCGGAGCCGGTGGCGCTCGACGAGGACGAAGAGGCGACGGCGGTGGAGCCCGAGGCCGCGCTGAGCGTCGTACGGGCGGTGGAGCGGGAAGCACGCTCGGCGGCCTCCGCCTTGGCCTTGGCGGCGGCCTCCGCCTTCTTCTTGGCCTCTGCCTTGCGGACCGCCTCGGCCTTGGCCTTCTTGGCGGTCTTGGCCGCGGTGGCGGCTGCGGCGTCCTCCTGCGCCTGCGTCTGAAGGTCCTGGGCGACCTGCTGCGTGGCCTGCGCGGACGCGGCGACGGCGGTGGAGAGCCCGGAGGTGAGGGTGGGCATCTCGATGGTCTGGGTCACCGGCTCCGCGTGAGCCGGACCGGCCGCGCCTGCGACCGCGATGGTGCTGAGGACGCCACCGGCAACTCCGGCCCGCAGCGCCGTCTTCGGCGCGTTTCGGCGGGGCTTCCGGTGGCTGGGTATGTGAGCGGTGTGGGACATGAGTACTAGCGCTATCAGGGCTCCGGGGTTCCCATCAAGAAACGTGTGTTGCGACACAGTTACGTCCGGAATCTGTGAATCCGCTTTCCGGCGGCCCTTATTGACGCCGTAACGGGCAAACCGGGCATGCCTCATCAGCGCCGTGATCACGGGCTTTCGGTAATACGCCCGAATTGCCCGCCACTTACCATCCGTTCACACCGATGGCCAAGCCCGCTTTTGTTGGGATCCACGCGCGGTGACGCAGGTCACAGGCGGGCGACGGTGCGGGGCGCGGGCGGGCGACGGTGCGAGGCGCGGGTGGGCGACGGTGCGAGGGAGTGCGAGCCCGCCTGTCGGCCGGAGCTCCGTCGGGGCTCGCGAGTGCCGCCCATTCGTCCGGAAGATCGCACATGTACGCACACGTCCACTTCGCTCCCCGGGGGCCCCTCGTGCGAGTGAGCCCAGAATGGGGCAGAACCCCTTATCACCCTCGGGCTGTCCATTGCCAATTTGCCTCCACGGGTATCTGATTGTTATGGGAAACATCGCGTTGACCAGCACTAACAGCATCAGATGTCACCTCTCGTGATCGCTCGGCCGCTTTGCGTGTGAAGATCACCGCTCAGGCGGCTTCGTGAGCCTTCGCCGGGTGGTGGAGATCACAAACTCGTTGTCGTACCCCGTGTCGCAGATCACAGGATGGCGGGCATAGGATGCGGGGCAGTCGGGCTTGTGAACTGCCTCACATGTGCACGATCTTGGTGGGGTGGCGAGCCGAATCGCCCGATGCGGTCCAACGGTCAAGGACGACTGGAAGGAGCGAGGAGCGTGAATGCCTACGCGCCCATCCTCGTGCTCGGCGCCCTCGGGGCAGGGTTTGCGATCTTCTCCGTGGTCATGGCCACGCTTATCGGCCCTAAGCGGTACAACCGAGCAAAGCTCGAAGCGTACGAGTGCGGCATCGAACCCACGCCCACTCCGGCCGGCGGCGGCCGCTTCCCGATCAAGTACTACCTGACGGCGATGCTCTTCATCGTCTTCGACATCGAGATCGTCTTCCTCTATCCCTGGGCGGTCACCTTCGACGCCCTGGGGATCTTCGGGCTCGTGGAGATGCTGCTCTTCGTGCTCACCGTCTTCGTCGCCTACGCGTATGTGTGGCGTCGCGGCGGTCTGGAATGGGACTGAGGGGCTGAGGGGCACACCATGGGACTCGAAGAGAAGCTGCCCAGCGGCTTCGTGCTGACCACTGTCGAGCAGGCCGCCGGCTGGGTACGGAAGTCCTCCGTCTTCCCCGCCACCTTCGGCCTCGCCTGCTGCGCCATCGAGATGATGACGACCGGGGCCGGGCGCTACGACCTGGCCCGTTTCGGGATGGAGGTCTTCCGCGGATCGCCGCGGCAGGCGGATCTGATGATCGTGGCAGGGCGGGTCAGCCAGAAGATGGCACCCGTCCTGCGGCAGGTCTACGACCAGATGCCGAACCCCAAGTGGGTCATTTCCATGGGGGTTTGCGCGTCATCGGGCGGAATGTTCAATAATTACGCCATTGTTCAAGGTGTTGATCATATTGTTCCGGTCGATATCTATTTGCCGGGTTGCCCGCCGCGGCCCGAGATGTTGTTGGACGCGATCCTCAAGCTCCACCAGAAGATCCAGGGCTCCAAGCTCGGGGTCAACGCGGAGGAGGCCGCCCGCGAGGCGGAGGAAGCGGCGCTCAAGGCACTGCCCCTGATCGAGATGAAGGGGCTGCTGCGATGAGCGAGAACCGGAACCACGACCAGCGGGACAGCAACGGCGTACCCGCGCCGCGCGACGAGTCCGGCGAGGTCATCGGCGTACGCCGGGGCATGTTCGGCGCCAACAACGGCGGCGACACCTCCGGCTACGGCGGCCTCGTCCGCACCGTGACCCTCCCCGGCGCCACGCCCCGCCCGTACGGCGGCTGGTTCGACGAAGTCGCCGACGAACTCGAAGGGGCCCTGGAGGAACAGGACCTGCTTCCCGCCAACGCCATCGAGAAGGCCGTCGTCGACCGCGGCGAACTGACCTTCCACATCGCGCGCGAGCACCTCGTCCGGGTCGCCCGGACCCTGCGCGACGACCCGGCACTGCGCTTCGAGCTCTGTACGGGGGTGAGCGGCGTCCACTTCCCCGGCGACAAGGGCCGCGAGCTGCACGCCGTCTACCACCTGCGCTCGATCACGCACGGCCGGCTGATCCGCCTGGAGGTGTCGGCCCCGGACAGCGATCCGCACGTCCCGTCCCTCGTCGCGGTCTACCCGACCAACGACTGGCACGAGCGCGAGGCCTACGACTTCTTCGGGCTGATCTTCGACGGGCACCCCGCCCTCACCCGGATCATGATGCCGGACGACTGGCAGGGCTTCCCGCAGCGCAAGGACTATCCGCTCGGCGGCATCGCCGTCGAGTACAAGGGCGCCCAGATCCCGGCTCCGGACCAGCGGAGGTCGTACTCCTGATGTCTACTCCCCACGCAACGCCCCGGGCGACGACCGAAGGGACCGTATACACGGTCACCGGAGGCGACTGGGACGAGGTCGTCGAATCGGCGGTCAAGTCCGACGACGAACGCATCATCGTCAACATGGGCCCCCAGCACCCGTCCACGCACGGCGTGCTCCGGCTGATCCTGGAGATCGACGGCGAGACCGTCACCGAGGCCCGCTGCGGCATCGGCTACCTCCACACCGGCATCGAGAAGAACCTCGAATTCCGGAACTGGACCCAGGGCACCACCTTCGTGACGCGCATGGATTACCTGACGCCGTTCTTCAACGAGGCGGCGTACTGCCTGGGCGTCGAGAAGCTCCTCGGCATCGAGGACCAGATCCCCGACCGGGCCAGCATCCTGCGCGTGCTCCTGATGGAGCTCAACCGGATCTCCTCGCACCTGGTGTGCATCGCCACCGGCGGCATGGAGCTCGGCGCCACCACGATCATGATCTACGGCTTCCGGGACCGTGAACTCGTCCTCGACCTCTTCGAGCTGATCACCGGCCTGCGGATGAACCACGCGTTCATCCGGCCCGGAGGACTCGCCCAGGACCTGCCGCCCGGCGCGATCGACCAGCTCCGCGAGTTCGTGAAGACCATGAAGAAGAACCTGCCGGAGTACGACAAGCTCGCCACCGGCAACCCGATCTTCAAGGCCCGCATGCAGGACGTCGGCTATCTCGACCTGACCGGCTGCATGGCACTCGGCGCCACCGGCCCGATCCTGCGCTCCGCCGGACTCCCGCACGACCTGCGCAAGACGGACCCCTACTGCGGATACGAGAACTACGAGTTCGACGTCCCCACCGCCGACAGCTGCGACTCCTACGGCCGCTTCCTCATCCGGCTGGAGGAGATGCGCCAGTCACTGCGGATCGTCGAGCAGTGCATCGACCGGCTCGCCCCCGGACCGGTGATGGTCGCCGACAAGAAGATCGCCTGGCCGGCCCAGCTCGCACTCGGTCCGGACGGGCTCGGCAACTCGCTCGACCACATCAAGAAGATCATGGGCACCTCCATGGAGGCCCTGATCCACCACTTCAAGCTGGTGACCGAGGGCTTCCGCGTCCCGGCCGGACAGGCGTACACCGCGGTCGAGTCGCCCAAGGGCGAACTCGGCGTCCACGTCGTCTCGGACGGCGGCACCCGCCCCTACCGGGTCCACTTCCGCGACCCGTCCTTCACCAATCTGCAGGCCATGGCGGCGATGTGCGAGGGCGGCCAGGTCGCCGACGTCATCGTCGCCGTCGCGTCCATCGACCCCGTGATGGGAGGCGTCGACCGGTGACCGAAGCACGTCAGGAAGTCAGTCTGGGGATGCCGCAGCTCCCCGCCCCCGCCTACCCGGCCGAGGTGCGCGCCAGGCTCGAAGCGGACGCGAAGGAGGTGATCGCCCGCTACCCCGACAGCCGCTCCGCGCTGCTCCCGCTGCTGCACCTGGTGCAGTCCGAGGAGGGCTACGTCTCCCGTACGGGCATGGCGCTCTGCGCCGAACTGCTCGGCCTCACCACCGCCGAGGTCACCGCGGTCGCCACCTTCTACACGATGTACCGGCGCAGGCCGAGCGGTGACTACCAGGTCGGTGTCTGCACCAACACGCTGTGCGCGGTGATGGGCGGCGACGCGATCTTCGACCGGCTCAAGGAACACCTCGGCGTCGGCAACGACGGGCCCGATATGACAACCGAGGACGGCAAGGTCACCCTCGAACACATCGAGTGCAACGCGGCCTGCGACTTCGCCCCCGTGGTGATGGTCAACTGGGAGTTCTTCGACAACCAGACCCCCGAGAGCGCGACGCGCCTGGTCGACGACCTGATCGCGGGGCGCACCGTCGAACCCACCCGCGGCGCGCCCCTGTGCTCGTACAAGGAGACGTCCCGGATCCTGGCCGGCTTCCCCGACGCGCGCCCCGGCGCCGTCGAGGCATCCGGCGGCGCGGGCCCCGCCTCGCTGGCCGGCCTCCGCCTCGCCCGGGGCGAGGAGCCGCACCCCAAGGTCGTCTCCCCGCGCGGCGAGCAGTCCCGCGGCGACCAGCCGCACGATCCGTCACCGTCCGAGCACCTCAGCTCGCACGACGCACCGCAGCAGACGTCGGCCTCCGACCCGGACCACCCGGCCGGTCCCGCCGCAAAGGAGGGGGAGTGATGACGTTGGCAGCCGAGATCAACGGGAACGGGAACGGTGGCAGCCCCGAGAAGCTGCTCGCCCCCGTCCTCTCCGCCTTCTGGGACGAACCCGAATCCTGGACCCTGGAGACCTACCGGCGTCACGAGGGATACGAGGGACTGCGCAAGGCCCTCGCCATGGCGCCGGACGACCTCATCGCCTACGTCAAGGACTCCGGTCTGCGCGGGCGCGGCGGCGCGGGCTTCCCCACCGGGATGAAGTGGCAGTTCATCCCGCAGGGCGACGGCAAACCGCACTACCTGGTGGTCAACGCCGACGAGTCGGAGCCCGGCACCTGCAAGGACATCCCGCTCCTCTTCGCCAACCCGCACTCCCTCATCGAGGGCATCGTGATCGCCTGCTACGCGATCCGGTCCTCGCACGCCTTCATCTACCTGCGCGGTGAAGTCGTCCCCGTACTGCGGCGGTTGCACGAGGCCGTGCGCGAGGCGTACGAGGCGGGCTTCCTCGGGAAGAACGTCCTGGGCTCCGGACTCGACCTGGAACTCACCGTGCACGCGGGCGCCGGCGCGTACATCTGCGGTGAGGAGACCGCACTGCTCGACTCGCTCGAAGGGCGACGCGGCCAGCCCCGGCTGCGACCCCCCTTCCCCGCGGTCGCCGGTCTGTACGCCTGCCCCACTGTGGTGAACAACGTCGAGTCCATCGCGTCGGTTCCCGCGATCCTGAACCGGGGCAAGGACTGGTTCAAGTCGATGGGCAGCGAGAAGTCCCCCGGCTTCACGCTGTACTCGCTCAGCGGCCATGTCGCGAGCCCCGGCCAGTACGAGGCCCCGCTCGGCATCACGCTGCGCCAGCTGCTCGACATGAGCGGCGGCATGCGCCCCGGCCACCGGCTGAAGTTCTGGACCCCGGGCGGCTCGTCCACCCCGATGTTCACCGACGAACACCTCGACGTGCCGCTCGACTACGAGGGCGTCGGCGCCGCCGGTTCCATGCTCGGCACCAAGGCGCTCCAGTGCTTCGACGAGACGACCTGCGTCGTGCGCGCCGTCACCCGCTGGACCGAGTTCTACGCCCACGAGTCCTGCGGCAAGTGCACACCCTGCCGCGAAGGCACCTACTGGCTCGTGCAGTTGCTCCGCGACATCGAGGCCGGCAAGGGACAGATGGCCGACCTCGACAAGCTGAACGACATCGCCGACAACATCAACGGCAAGTCCTTCTGCGCCCTCGGCGACGGCGCCGCCTCGCCGATCTTCTCCTCGCTGAAGTACTTCCGCGAGGAGTACGAACAGCACATCACGGGCCGGGGCTGCCCCTTCGATCCCGCCAGGTCCACTGTCTGGGCCGACGACAAGAACGCTCACCAGGGGGTGAACGCATGACAGTCACCACGAGTGCGCCCTCCGGGGGCGGCGAGGCGGCCCTTCCGCCCGAGGACCTCGTCACGCTGACGATCGACGGCATCGAGATCAGCGTGCCCAAGGGCACGCTGGTCATCCGGGCCGCCGAACTCCTCGGCATCGAGATCCCGCGCTTCTGCGACCACCCGCTCCTCGACCCGGCCGGCGCCTGCCGGCAGTGCATCGTCGAGGTCGAGGGCCAGCGCAAGCCGATGGCGTCCTGCACCATCACCTGCACCGACGGCATGGTCGTGAGGTCGCAGCTCACCTCGCCCGTCGCCGAGAAGGCGCAGAAGGGTGTGATGGAGCTGCTGCTCATCAACCACCCGCTGGACTGCCCGGTCTGCGACAAGGGCGGCGAGTGCCCGCTGCAGAACCAGGCGATGTCGCACGGCGGCGCCGACTCCCGCTTCGACGGCAGGAAGCGCACGTACGAGAAGCCCCTCCCGATCTCCACGCAGGTGCTGCTGGACCGTGAGCGGTGCGTGCTCTGCGCGCGCTGCACCCGCTTCTCCAACCAGGTGGCGGGCGACCCGATGATCGAGCTGATCGAACGCGGCGCGCTCCAGCAGGTCGGCACCGGCGAGGGCGACCCGTTCGAGTCGTACTTCTCCGGGAACACCATCCAGATCTGCCCGGTCGGGGCGCTGACCTCGGCCGCGTACCGGTTCCGCTCCCGGCCCTTCGACCTGGTGTCGTCGCCCTCGGTGTGCGAGCACTGCGCGGGCGGCTGCGCGACCCGCACCGACCACCGGCGCGGCAAGGTCATGCGGCGGCTCGCCGCCAACGACCCCGAGGTCAACGAGGAGTGGGTCTGCGACAAGGGCCGCTTCGGCTTCCGCTACGCCCAGCAGCGGGACCGGCTCACCACTCCGCTGGTGCGCAACGCGGACGGCGTCCTGGAACCGGCGAGCTGGCCCGAGGCGCTGGACGCCGCAGCCGCCGGTCTGAACGCCGCGCGCGGCAGGACCGGGGTCCTCACCGGCGGCCGGCTGACCGTCGAGGACGCGTACGCGTACAGCAAGTTCGCCCGGGTCGCGCTCGACACGAACGACATCGACTTCCGGGCCCGGGTGCACAGCGGCGAGGAGGCCGACTTCCTGGCCGCCCGCGTCGCCGGGCGCGGCCGGGACCTGGACGGCACGGGTGTCACGTACACCTCGCTGGAGAAGGCCCGGACGGTACTGCTGGTCGGGTTCGAGTCGGAGGAGGAGGCGCCCGGCGTCTTCCTGCGGCTGCGCAAGGCGAACCGCAAGCACGGACAGCGCACCTACGCCGTCGCGTCGCACGCCACGCGCGGCCTGGAGAAGGCCGGCGGCACACTGCTCCCCGCGGCTCCCGGCACCGAGACCGAGTGGCTGGACGCGATCGCGGGCGGCGTCGGACTCGACGGCGACGGTGCCGTGGCGGCCGAGGCGCTGCGCGGCAAGGACGCCGTGATCGTGGTCGGCGAGCGGCTGGCGGGCGTGCCGGGCGGGCTGACCGCGGTGCTGCGGGCCGCCGCCGCGACCGGGGCCACACCGGTGTGGATTCCGCGCCGGGCCGGCGAGCGCGGTGCGGTGGAGGCGGGCGCGCTCCCGTCGCTGCTGCCCGGCGGCCGTCCGGCGACCGACCCGCGGGCCCGGGACGAGGTGGCCGCCGTCTGGGGCGTCGCCGAACTCCCGTCCCGCTTCGGCCGTGACACCGGCCAGATCGTGGAGGCCGCGGCCACCGGCGAGCTGGGCGCACTGGTCGTCGCCGGGGTCGAGCCCGTGGACCTGCCGAACCCGGCACGGGCCCTGGAGGCGCTGGACCAGGCCGGCTTCCTGGTCTCGCTGGAGCTGCGGCCCAGCGAGGTGACCGAGCGGGCCGATGTGGTCTTCCCGGTCGCCGCGGTGGCCGAGAAGGCCGGCACCTTCCTCAACTGGGAGGGCCGGGCCCGGATGTTCGACGCGGCGCTGAAGCCCGAGCAGATGACGCGGTCGCTCGCGCCGACCGACGCCCGGGTGCTGCACATGCTGGCCGACGCCATGGACGCCCCGCTCGCGCTGCCGGATCTGACGTCCGTACGCCGTGAGCTGGACCGGCTCGGCGGCTGGAGCGGTTCGCACGCCGTCGATCCGAGCGAGCCGGCGCAGCCGCTGCCCAGGCCCGGCGACGGCGAGGCGATCCTCGCGGGCCACCGGATGCTGCTCGACCTGGGCCGGCTCCAGGAGGGCGACGACGCACTGGCCGGCACCCGGCACGCCTCGGTCGCCCGGCTCTCCGCCGCCACCGCGGCCGAGACGGGCGTCAAGGACGGTGACCTGCTGGCCGTCACGGGCCCGGCGGGCAGCGTCGCACTCCCGTTGAAGGTCACGGACATGCCGGACCGGGTGGTCTGGCTGCCGCTGAACTCCGTCGGGCGGGGCGTCCCGGCCGACACCGGCGCCCGGCCCGGCAGCCCGGTCCGGATCGGTCCGGCCGCCCCGGGCACTCCCGACGTCACACCGGAGGTGGGGGCGTGACTTCCTTCGCTGAACTGGCCGCGGCACCGCACAGTGCCGTACTCGCCGCCGAGGACCTGTCGATGTTCGGCACCGACCCGTGGTGGCTCGTCGTCATCAAGGCGGTGTTCTGCTTCGCGTTCCTGATGGTGACCGTGCTCTTCTCCATCGTGTGGGAGCGCAAGGTCGTCGCCTGGATGCAGCTGCGCATCGGCCCCAACCGGCACGGCCCCTGGGGCATGCTCCAGTCGCTCGCCGACGGCATCAAGCTGATGCTGAAGGAAGACCTCGTGGTGCGGCGCGCCGACAAGGTCGTGTACGTGCTCGCGCCGATCGTCGCCGCCGTACCGGCGTTCATGGCGATCGCGGTGATCCCGTTCGGACCGGCGGGCAACGAGGTCTCGATCTTCGGGCACCGTACGGCGATGCAGCTCACCGACCTGCCGATCGCGATGCTCTACATTCTCGCGGTCGCCTCGGTCGGGATCTACGGCATCGTGCTGGCGGGCTGGTCGTCCGGGTCGACGTATCCGCTCCTCGGCGGCCTGCGCTCGTGCGCGCAGATGATCAGCTACGAGATCGCGATGGGCGCCGCGTTCGCCTCGGTGTTCCTCTACTCCGGGTCGATGTCGACGTCGAAGATCGTGGAGGCGCAGCAGGACCGCTGGTTCATCCTGCTGCTGCCGGTCTCCTTCATCATCTACATCGTCACGATGGTCGGTGAGACCAACCGGGCCCCGTTCGACATGCCGGAGTCCGAGGGCGACCTCGTCGGTGGCTTCAACACCGAGTACTCGTCGATCAAGTTCGCGATGTTCATGCTCGCCGAGTACGTCAACATGGTCACCGTCTCCGCGGTCTCCACGACCCTGTTCCTGGGCGGCTGGCAGGCCCCGTGGCCGATCAGCACCTTCTGGGAGGGCGCGAACCACGGCTGGTGGCCGATGCTCTGGTTCGTCATCAAGGTCCAGTTGCTGCTGTTCTTCTTCATCTGGCTGCGCGGCACCCTGCCCCGGGTCCGCTACGACCAGCTGATGAAGCTCGGCTGGAAGGTCCTGATCCCGGTCTCCGTGGTCTGGCTGATGCTGGTCGCGACGGTACGGGCGCTGCGCAACGAGGGGTACGACTTCACCAGGATCGTGCTGTACGTGGCCGGGGCCGTGATCGCGATCCTGCTGATCTCCTTCGTCGCCGACATCTTCCGCGACAGGAAGGGCGGGGCCGCCGAGGCGGAAGCGGGACCGGAGCCGGGATTCGACCCGATGGCGGGCGGATTCCCGGTGCCGCCGCTGCCCGGACAGACCTTGCCGCCGGTACCGCGCCGCAGACCGCGGGGCGAGCGGGAGCTCGTTGTCAGTGGCGGCCCGGATACTGAGAGTGACGACAGTCGGATGGGCGGAAGTCCGAGTGACGGAAAGGAGGCTGACGGTGTCTGAGTCATCAGAGCCCTCGGGAGAGAAGTTCCAGAACCCGGTCGCCGGCTTCGGCGTGACCTTCAAGGCCATGTTCAAGAAGCGGCTGACCGAGCAGTACCCGGAAACGCAGAAGGTGACGGCGCCGCGCTTCCACGGCCGGCATCAGCTCAACCGCCACCCGGACGGCCTGGAGAAGTGCGTCGGCTGCGAGCTGTGCGCCTGGGCCTGTCCGGCGGACGCGATCTATGTCGAGGGCGCGGACAACACCGACGAGGAGCGCTACTCCCCGGGTGAGCGCTACGGCCGCGTCTACCAGATCAACTACGCGCGCTGCATTCTCTGCGGTCTGTGCATCGAGGCGTGCCCGACCCGGGCGCTGACGATGACCAATGAGTTCGAGCTCGCCAACACCACCCGCGAGAGCCTCATCTACACCAAGGACGAGCTGCTCGCGGGCCTGGAGGAGGGCATGGTCGACACCCCGCACGCCATCTACCCCGGGATGGACGAGCAGGACTACTACCGGGGCCTGGTCACCGGGGCCGCATCCGGCACGGTGCGCCAGACCGCGGTCACCAAGGGCGAGAAGCCGTCGGACGAAGCATCCGGGAACAGCGGCGACAGCGAGAACAGCGGCTCGGCGCAGGGGGTGGGCGCATGACCGGCCTGGCCGCCGCGGCCTCCCAGACCTCGACCGGGGAGGCCTTCCAGTTCTGGGTGCTGGGCACCGTCGCCGTGATCGGCGCGCTGTCCACCGTACTGATGAGAAAAGCCGTGCACAGCGCGCTGAGCCTCGCCGGGACCATGATCGTCCTGGCGGTGTTCTATCTGGCCAACGGCGCGTACTTCCTGGGCGTCGTCCAGATCGTCGTCTACACCGGCGCGATCATGATGCTGTTCCTCTTCGTGGTCATGCTCGTGGGTGTCACGGCGGCCGACTCGCTGAAGGAGACGCTCAAGGGCCAGCGCTGGCTGGCCGCGGGCTGCGGGCTCGGCTTCGGTGTCCTGCTGATCGCGGGCATCGGCAACGCCTCGCTGAACAGCTTCAACGGGCTCGGCACCGCCAACGCCGAGCACGGCGGGAACGTCGAGGGGCTGGCCAGCCTCATCTTCACCAAGTACGTCTTCGCCTTCGAGATCACCGGCGCCCTGCTGATCACGGCGACGGTCGGCGCGATGGTGCTCACCCACCGGGAGCGCACCGAACGGGCCAAGACCCAGCGGCAGTTGTCGGAGGAGCGCGTCCGGGGCACGCAGGTGCCGCCGCTGCCCGCCCCCGGCGTCTACGCCCGGCACAACGCGGTGGACATCCCGGGTCTGCTTCCGGACGGCACCCCGTCCGGGCTCACCGTCATGGGGACACTGCGCGACCGCGGGCAGATCCGCGATGTGTCGAAGGAGTCGCTCGACCAGCTCAAGGCGCTGGCGCAGCGCTCGGAGAAGCGGCTCGGCCGTGACAACGACGAAGAGGAGGTCGCCAAGTGAATCCGGTCAACTACCTCTATCTCGCGGCCCTGTTGTTCACCATCGGCGGGGCCGGGGTGTTGATCAGGCGGAACGCGATCGTGGTGTTCATGTGCGTGGAGCTGATGCTCAACGCCTGCAATCTCGCGTTCGTGACCTTCTCCCGGATGCACGGCAATCTCGACGGGCAGATCATCGCCTTCTTCACGATGGTCGTCGCCGCCGCCGAGGTCGTGGTCGGGCTCGCGATCATCGTGTCGGTGTTCCGTTCCCGCCACTCGGCCTCGGTCGACGACGCCAGCCTGATGAAGCTGTAAGGGGACGTTGAATCGTGGAGAACCTGATTGCGCTGCTCGTCGCGGCGCCTCTGCTCGGAGCCGCGGTCCTGCTCTGCGGCGGCCGGCGGCTGGACCGCGCCGGACACTGGGTCGGCACCCTGCTCGCCGCGGTGTCGTTCGTCATCGGCGTCGTGCTCTTCCTCGACATGCTGGGGAAGGGCGCGGAGGACCGGGCGCTGCACCAGAAGCTGTTCAGCTGGATCCCCGTCGAGGGTTTCCGGGCCGATGTGGCCTTCCAGCTCGACCAGTTGTCGATGACGTTCGTGCTGCTGATCACCGGTGTGGGCACGCTGATCCACATCTACTCGATCGGCTACATGGCGCACGACGAGCGCCGGCGCCGCTTCTTCGGCTATCTGAACCTGTTCCTCGCGGCGATGCTGATCCTGGTCATCGCCGACAACTACCTGCTGCTGTACGTCGGGTGGGAGGGCGTCGGTCTGGCGTCGTACCTGCTGATCGGCTTCTGGCAGCACAAGCCCAGCGCGGCCACGGCCGCCAAGAAGGCGTTCCTGGTCAACCGGGTCGGCGACATGGGCCTGTCGATCGCGATCATGCTGATGTTCACCACGTTCGGCACGTTCGCCTTCGGTCCCGTCCTCGGGGCGACCGGGGAGACGAGCGAGGGCAAGCTGACGGCGATCGGCCTGATGCTGCTGCTCGCGGCCTGCGGCAAGTCGGCCCAGGTGCCGCTGCAGTCCTGGCTCGGTGACGCGATGGAGGGCCCGACCCCGGTCTCGGCCCTCATCCACGCCGCGACCATGGTGACGGCGGGCGTCTACCTCATCGTCCGGTCCGGCGCGATCTTCAACGCCGCCCCGGACGCGCAACTGGCCGTCGTGGTCGTCGGCGCGGTCACACTGCTCTTCGGTGCCATCGTCGGTTGCGCGAAGGACGACATCAAGAAGGCCCTCGCCGGGTCGACGATGTCGCAGATCGGCTACATGATCCTGGCCGCCGGGCTCGGCCCGATCGGCTACGTCTTCGCGATCATGCACCTGGTGACGCACGGCTTCTTCAAGGCCGGGCTCTTCCTCGGCGCCGGTTCGGTCATGCACGGCATGAACGACGAGGTCGACATGCGGAAGTTCGGCGGCCTGCGGAAGTACATGCCGGTCACCTTCGTCACCTTCGGCCTCGGATACCTGGCGATCATCGGCTTCCCCGGCCTGTCCGGATTCTTCTCCAAGGACAAGATCATCGAGGCTGCCTTCGCCAAGGGCGGCACCGAGGGCTGGATCCTCGGTTCGGTGGCCCTGCTGGGCGCCGCGATCACCGCGTTCTACATGACGCGCGTGATGCTGCTGACGTTCTTCGGGGAGAAGCGCTGGCAGCCCGACGCCGAGGGACACGAGCCGCATCCGCACGAGTCCCCGAAGTCGATGACCATCCCCATGATCGTCCTGGCCTTCGGGTCGGTCTTCGCCGGGGGCCTCTTCTCCGTCGGTGACCGCTTCCTGAACTGGCTGGAGCCGGTCACCGGACACAGCCACGGACACGCCCCGGTCAGCGCCACGACCGTCACGGCGGCCACCATGGTCGTGCTCGTCATCGGTGTCGCCATCGCCTGGGCGATGTACGGACGGGGGCCGGTACCGGCCGTCGCCCCGCGCGGCTCGCTGCTCACCCGGGCCGCCCGCCGCGATCTCCTCCAGGACGACTTCAACCACGTGGTCCTGGTCCGCGGCGGTGAGCACCTCACCCGCTCCCTGGTATACGTCGACCACACCCTGGTCGACGGGGTCGTCAACGGCACGGCCGCCTCGATGGGCGGGCTCTCCGGCCGGCTGCGCAAACTGCAGAACGGCTACGCCCGCTCCTACGCGGTCTCGATGTTCGGCGGTACGGCGCTCGTCATCGCCGCGACCCTGCTGATGAGGGCGGTCTGATCACATGTCCTTTCCCCTCCTGACAGCGACGGCCGCGCTCCCGGCGATCGGTGCGATCGCCACCGCCGCCGTCCCGGCCGCCCGGCGCACCACCGCGAAATGGGTGGCGCTGGTCTTCTCGCTGGCCACGCTCGTGCTGGCGGGCACCGCGCTCGTCCGCTTCGAACCGGGCGGCGACCGCTACCAGCTCACCGAATCGCACGCCTGGATCAAGGACTTCGGTGTCCGCTACGAACTGGGCGTCGACGGCATCGGGGTGGCGCTCATGGCGCTCACCGCGCTGCTGATCCCCTTCGTCATCCTGGCCGGCTGGCACGACGCCGATCCCCTGGAGACCACGTCCTCGCGCTGGCGCCCGACCCAGGGCTTCTTCGCCCTGATCCTGATGGTCGAAGCGATGGTGGTCCTCTCCTTCGAGGCCACCGACGTCTTCCTCTTCTACATCCTCTTCGAAGCCATGCTCATCCCGATGTACTTCCTCATCGGCGGCTTCGGGGACCGGGCGCACACCGGCAGCGACGAGAACGCGGCGGCGCAACGCTCGTACGCCGCGGTCAAGTTCCTCCTCTACAACCTGGTCGGCGGCCTCATCATGCTGGCCGCGGTGATCGGCCTGTACGTGGTCGCGGGCACGTTCTCGCTCTCCGAGATCGCCGAGGCCCGGGCCAGTGGCTCGCTCTCCATGGCCACCGGCACGGAGCGCTGGCTCTTCCTCGGGTTCTTCTTCGCCTTCGCGGTGAAGGCCCCGCTGTGGCCGCTGCACACCTGGCTGCCCAACGCCATGGGCGAGGCGACCGCCCCGGTCGCCGTCCTGATCACCGCGATCGTCGACAAGGTCGGCACCTTCGCGATGCTCCGCTTCTGCCTCCAGCTCTTTCCGGAGGCCAGCAAGTGGGCGACCCCCGTGATCGTCGTCCTGGCGCTGATCAGCATCGTGTACGGGGCGCTGCTCGCGGTCGGCCAGCGCGACATCAAGCGGCTGATCGCCTACGCGTCCATCTCGCACTTCGGCTTCATCATCCTGGGCATCTTCGTGATGACCAGCCAGGGCCAGTCGGGCGCCACGCTCTACATGATCAACCACGGGATCTCGACCGCCGCGCTGATGCTGGTGGCGGGCTTCCTGATCACCCGGCGCGGTTCGCGGCTCATCGCCGACTACGGCGGGGTGCAGAAGGTGGCGCCGGTCCTGGCCGGCACGTTCCTGATCGGCGGCCTGGCCACCCTGTCGCTGCCCGGACTCGCCCCGTTCGTCAGTGAGTTCCTGGTCCTGGTCGGCGCGTTCAGCGCGTATCCGGCGGCGGGCATCGTCGCCACGACCGGCATCGTCCTCGCCGCGCTGTACGTCCTCGTCCTCTATCAGCGGACGATGACGGGCCCGGTGAAGGCCGAGGTCCAGGGCATGGCGGACCTCAAGGTCCGGGAGCTGGTGGTGGTTCTCCCGCTGATCGCGCTGCTGCTCTTCCTGGGGGTCTACCCGAAACCGCTGACGGAGATCGTCAACCCGGCGGTGCAGCACACCATGTCGGACGTCCAGAAGAAGGACCCCCAGCCTGAGGTGGAGGCCGCCAAGTGACCGCAACAGCTGTCCACAGCCTGTGGACAACGGCGGGCGGGGTGACATCGGCCGCCCCGGCCGAGAAGTTCAAGGCACCGGTCATCGAGTACACCCAGCTGACCCCGGTCCTCATCGTGATCGGTGTCGCCGTCGTGGGGGTACTCGTCGAGGCCTTCGTGCCGCGCCGGGCCCGGTACCACACGCAGGTCTTCCTGACGGTCGTCGCCCTCGCCGCCGCGTTCGCCGCGGTCGTCGGCCTCGCGGCCGGCGGGTACGGCACGACGAAGGCGCACATCGCCGCGATGGGCGCCCTCGCGATCGACGGACCGACGCTCTTCCTGCAGGGCACCATCCTGCTGACCTCGCTCGTCGCCGTCTTCACCTTCGCCGAGCGCCGGCTGGACCCCGCGGCGCACGGCAAGCACGTCGACTCGTTCGCCGCGCAGGCCGCTTCGGTCCCCGGCAGCGACAGCGAGAAGAACGCGGTCAGGGCCGGGTTCACCACCACCGAGGTCTTCCCGCTGCTCCTCTTCTCGGTGGCCGGCATGCTGGTCTTCCCGGCGGCCAACGACCTGCTGACGCTCTTCGTGGCGCTGGAGGTCTTCTCCCTCCCGCTCTACCTCCTGTGCGCCGTCGCCCGCCGCAAGCGGCTGATGTCGCAGGAGGCCGCGGTGAAGTACTTCCTGCTCGGCGCCTTCTCGTCGGCGTTCCTGCTCTTCGGGATCGCGCTGCTGTACGGGTACGCGGGCTCCGTCTCGTACGGCACCATCGCGAACGTGGTCGACGGCTCGATCACCCAGATCGACCCGGCGCTCGCCGACACCATGGGCAACGACGCGCTGCTCCTGATCGGCGGCGCGATGATCCTGACCGGTCTGCTCTTCAAGGTCGGCGCCGTCCCGTTCCACATGTGGACCCCGGACGTCTACCAGGGCGCACCGACCCCGGTCACCGGCTTCATGGCCGCGGCCACCAAGGTCGCCGCGTTCGGTGCGCTGCTGCGCCTGCTGTACGTGGTGCTGCCGGGCCTCGCCTGGGACTGGCGGCCGGTCATGTGGGCGGTCGCGATCGTCACGATGCTGGGCGGCGCGATCGTCGCCATCACCCAGACCGACATCAAGCGGCTGCTCGCCTATTCCTCGATCGCCCACGCCGGCTTCATCCTCGCCGGTGTCATCGCGACCACTCCGGAGGGCATCTCGTCGGTCCTCTTCTACCTGGGCGCGTACTCCTTCGTGACGGTCGGCGCCTTCGCCGTCGTCACGCTGGTGCGCGACGCGGGCGGCGAGGCGACGCACCTGTCGAAGTGGGCCGGGCTCGGGCGGCGCTCGCCGCTGGTCGCCGCGGTCTTCGCGGTGTTCCTGCTGGCCTTCGCCGGTATCCCGCTCACCTCCGGATTCTCCGGAAAGTTCGCCGTCTTCAAGGCGGCGGCGGACGGCGGTGCGGGCGGCCTGGTCGTGGTCGGTGTGATCTCGTCGGCGATCGCCGCGTTCTTCTACATCCGGGTGATCGTGCTGATGTTCTTCAGCGAGCCGAGGGCGGACGGCCCGACGGTCGCCGTCCCGTCCCCGCTGACGACGACGACGATCGCGGTCGGTGTCGCGGTCACCGTGGTGCTGGGCCTGGCCCCGCAGTACTTCCTGGACCTGGCGAGCCAGGCGGGAGTCTTCGTGAGGTAGCGCACACGCGCACAGCGGCATCGGCGCCGGACGGGCTTGAGAAGTCAAGCCCGTCCGGCGTTGTCGTTGGCGGCGCCTATCGTGGCAGGGGACGGCGGCAGGACAGAACGGGACGACCTCGGGGGACCGGGCAATGGGCGCGACAGGCGGAACCATGGACATGACCGAGAGCGATGCGCGGCAGACGCTGCACCGGGTTTTCGGATACGAGGCGTTCCGCGGCGAGCAGGAGGCCGTCGTCGACCACGTGGTGGCGGGCGGCGACGCCGTCGTGCTCATGCCGACCGGTGGCGGGAAATCCCTCTGCTACCAGATCCCGGCCCTGGTCCGTGCCGGTACGGGCGTCGTGATCTCCCCCCTGATCGCGCTGATGCAGGACCAGGTCGACGCGTTGCGGGCGCTCGGCGTGCGGGCCGGCTTCATCAACTCCACGCAGGATTTCGACGAGCGCCGCTCCATGGAGGCCCAGTTCGTCGCCGGTGAGCTGGACCTGCTCTATCTGGCCCCGGAGCGGCTCCGTCTGGACACCACGCTGGGCCTGCTCTCGCGCGGCGAGGTCTCCGTCTTCGCGATCGACGAGGCGCACTGCGTGGCCCAGTGGGGTCACGACTTCCGCCCGGACTACCTGGCCCTCTCCGTCCTCGGCGAGCGCTGGCCGGACGTCCCGCGCATCGCCCTGACGGCGACCGCGACCGATGTCACGCACCAGGAGATCACCCAGCGCCTGGGCATGCACGACGCGAAGCACTTCGTCGCCGGCTTCGACCGGCCCAACATCCAGTACCGGATCGTGCCGAAGGCCGACCCGAAGAAGCAGCTGCTCTCCTTCCTCAAGGAGGAGCATGCCGGGGACGCGGGCATCGTCTACTGCCTCTCGCGCAACTCGACCGAGAAGACCGCCGAGTACCTCTGCCGCAACGGCATCGAGGCCGTCCCGTACCACGCGGGTCTGGACGCGGGCACGCGCGCCGCCCACCAGTCCCGCTTCCTGCGCGAGGAGGGCCTGATCGTCGTTGCGACCATCGCGTTCGGCATGGGCATCGACAAGCCGGACGTGCGCTTCGTCGCGCACCTCGACCTGCCGAAGTCCGTCGAGGGGTACTACCAGGAGACGGGCCGCGCCGGGCGGGACGGGCTGCCGTCCACGGCCTGGATGGCGTACGGCCTCCAGGACGTCGTCCAGCAGCGCAAGCTCATCCAGGGCGGCGAGGGCGACGAGGCGTTCCGCCGCCGCGCGGCGTCCCACCTCGACTCGATGCTGGCCCTGTGCGAGACGGCCGGCTGCCGCCGCGCCCAGCTCCTGACGTACTTCGGCCAGGAGCCCGCCACGGCCTCCTGCGGCAACTGCGACACCTGCCTCACCCCGCCCGAGACCTGGGACGGCACGGTGGTCGCGCAGAAGCTGCTGTCGACCGTGGTGCGGCTGAAGCGGGAGCGCGGACAGAAGTTCGGTGCGGGCCAGATCGTCGACATCCTGCTCGGCCGCAAGACGGCGAAGGTCATCCAGTTCGACCACGACCAGCTCTCTGTCTTCGGTATCGGCGAGGAGCTGTCCGAGGCCGAATGGCGCGGAGTCGTACGGCAGTTGCTGGCTCAGGGGCTGATCGCGGTCGAGGGCGAGTACGGCACGCTGGTGCTGACCGAGGAGAGCGGTTCGGTGCTCGGCCGACAGCGCGAGGTGCCGCTGCGCAAGGAGGCGCCGAAGCCCGCGTCGCGCTCCACGAAGGGCGAACGCAAGACGAAGTCCCAGGCGGCCGTCGCCGAGCTGGCGCCCGAGGCCGTCCCGGTCTTCGAGGCGCTGCGGGCCTGGCGCGGCGCCCAGGCCAAGGAACAGGGCGTTCCGGCGTACGTCATCTTCCACGACGCGACCCTGCGCGAGATCGCCGCGCTGCGGCCGGACTCGGTGTCCGCGCTGGGCGGCATCAGCGGCCTGGGCGAGAAGAAGCTCGCGACGTACGGGGAGGGCGTGCTGGAGGTGCTCGCGGAGTTCACCGGGGCTGCGGTGGCGCCGGAGGCCGCTGCGGCGGCGGAGCCGGTGGCGGCCGGGCAGATGCCGGTTCCGGCTGTGGCTGTGGCTGCGGCTGCGGTGCCGGTGGCCGGTCCGGCGGCAGAGACGGGCCCCACGCCGGTTCCGGCTGCACCGGCGTTCGCCGACGCGGACCCGGAGTTCGGCTGGGACGAGGAGCCGCCCGAGTACGAGTGAGGGCCGGGCCCGGGCAGCTTCGGTGCGGGCGGCGGGCCTCCTGGGGTCCGCCGCCCGGCGGCGATCGCGCTGAGGTCGCGTGTGAGTGACCGGCCCGCCGGTGCCTGCCGGTCTACTCCGGGGCCGCTGCCCCGTGCCGTTTGACGATCGCGGTGAGGTCGACGTCGAGGGGGAAGGGAGTGTCGACCTTCATCCGGTCGTGGAAGATGCCGGTGGAGGTGTAGGTGCCGGTGGCCGGTTCCAGCTCGAAGACGTAGACCACTGCCCTGCCGTCGTGGTTCTCCACCCGCCAGTAGTGGGGGATCTTCGCCCGCGCGTACTTCAGGGGCTTGGTCTCCCGGTCCCGGGTCAGGGACTCGTCGGAAACGACTTCGACCGCCAGCAGCACCATCTCGGCCGGGAACCGTGTCTGCTGCAGACTCTCGACCGAATCGGCGCGCACCACGATCACATCGGGCTCAGGTCGGTTCTGCCAGTCGACGTCGATGGTGAATTCCCGGAAGACCTCCAGGTCGAGTGGTGCGCGTGACTGCAGCTGCCACTTGAGGAAGTCGATCGCGCGCTCGTGGAATACGGACTGCGGACTCACGAAAACCAGGCTCCCGTCGATCAGCTCCGTGTGCGGAGGCAGATTCGGGAGTGTGTCCAGGTCATCGGAGGTCCAGCCGCCCACGGGCGGAACCGCCCACCTGGGCTCGTTCGCCTCGGGTTCGACGCTCATCAGTGCTCCCATGCGCGGAAGTCTCGCGGTTCTGTCCAGCGTATCGGCCGGGAACCGGTTCCGAACCGCGCGAACAGGTGAACCAAGTGCGTGCGTTTGACGACCGCGCCCGGCAGGGGCGCGGTCGTCTGCCGGCAGGTGTCAGGCCGACGGAACGATCCGCCCCGTGACCTCGCCGAGCCCCACCCGGGTGCCGTCCGGGCCCGGGGCCCAGGCGGTCATCGTCACCGTGTCGCCGTCCTCCAGGAAGGTCCGCTTGCCGTCCGGGAGGTCCAGCGGGTCGCGGCCGTTCCAGGTGAGTTCCAGGAGCGAGCCGCGCTGTCCCGGCTCGTCGCCGCTGACGGTGCCGGAGCCGTACAGATCGCCGGTGCGCAGCGACGCTCCGTTCACCGTCATCTGCGCCAGCATCTGGGCCGCCGTCCAGTACATGGTGGCGAACGGCGGCTCGGCGACCGGCTGTCCGTTGATCGCGACGGAGATCCGCAGGTCGAGGCCGCCGGCCTCTTCCGCGCCCGCGTCGTCGAGGTAGGGCAGGAGCGGGAGGTCGCGGGCCGGGGGTGCGATCCGGGCCGAATCCAGGGCTTCGAGCGGGGTGACCCAGGCCGAGACGGACGTGGCGAAGGACTTGCCGAGGAACGGGCCGAGCGGGACGTACTCCCAGGCCTGGATGTCCCGCGCCGACCAGTCGTTGAGCAGGCAGAGCCCGAAGACGTGGTCGCGGAAGTCGCCGAGCGCGACCGGGCGGCCCTGCTCGGAGCCCACTCCGACGACGAAGCCGACCTCGGCCTCGATGTCGAGCTTGACGGAAGGGCCGAAGACGGGGGCCGCGTCGGCGGGCGCCTTGCGCTGGCCGGACGGGCGCACCACATCCGTGCCGGAGACGACGACGGTGCCCGACCTGCCGTGGTAGCCGATCGGGAGGTGCTTCCAGTTGGGCGTCAGCGCGTCGCCGTCCGGCCGGAAGATCCTTCCGACGTTGGTGGCGTGGTTCTCGCTCGCGTAGAAGTCGACGTAGTCCGCGACGGCGTACGGCAGATGGAGCGTCACGGACTCCACCGGGTGCAGCAGCGGTTCGATGTCCTCGCGGTGGGCCGGCACGGTCACCCAGGCGGTCAGTGCCCGCCGGACGTCGCGCCAGGCGGTGCGGCCCGCGGCCAGCAGCGCGGTCAGGTCCGGCTGGGCGAGCAGCCGTGCGTAGGGCGAGCCGAGTGCGTGTGCCGCGGCTCCGGCGTCCAGTACGTGGTTGCCGATGCGGACGCCGACCCGGCGGTCCTCGGGGTGGTCGGGGGTGGAGAACACACCGTACGGAAGGTTGTGCGGACCGAAGGGGTCGCCCTCGGCCAGATCGAGCGGGCTGCTCTGCTCGGGCATGTGTTGCCGCCTCGCTTTCCAGGTCGCTTGGGGGACACGTTACGTCGGTGCCGCCGCCTCGCGGGAGTGTCCCAACTGCTCCTGATGCCCGAAAAGTTCCGCCGTATGCCCCGGGGTGCGGGGGCGCGGCGCGGTGGCGGGTGCCGTCCACCGCGCCGCGCCACGGCGGCGGATCAACCGGCCGTGCGCGGGATCCGCTTCTCCCAGGTCCGGTGGAAGACGACCTCGCCGCCGTCCTTGCACACCACCTCGTCGGACGTGATGAAGTCGGTCTCGTCCGCGCTGATTTCGGAACGCGTCTCGATCCGCACGTCCCACGCCATCTCCGGCCGGTGCAGCCGGATCGTCCAGTCGGAGCGGGTGTGGGCGGAGAGCGGGTCGTTCTCCCGGATCGTGTACGTCTCCAGGGCGTCCTCGGTGAATTCCAAACCGTCCGGGTAGATACGGGTGCCGCCGTAGCGCGGGTCGACCTCCAGCCGCCATTCGCCCTTGGCCACATCGCGGACCACCAGGCGTTCGGGTAGCTGTGCGTCGAGGGTCACCGGGTGGACGACACCGAGCGGCTCCGACTGTTCCGGCTCCTCGAACCGGATCGCGGGGTCCTCGGTGTGCCGGCGCACCGGCAGTTCGACGAGGCTGCCGTCGGCGTCCAGGGTGAAGCCGACCGACCCGGGCTGCGGCCAGATCCACGGCCAGTACGCGGAGGAGACCGCGAGCCTGATGCGGTGGCCCGGCGGGAAGGTGTGCCCGATGCCGTTCAGCTCGAAGGTCACGTCCTCGGTGCCGCCCACCGGCCAGTCCTCCGCGTGGTCGCGGCCGTGCCGGGCCGAGAGGTTGAGCGCGCCGCGGGTCACCAGGGTGGAGGAGCCGTCCGGGGCGACGTCGCAGAGCCGGGCGATCGCCTGGCCGCGCGGCACGTCCATCCGGATGCGCAGCTTCACCCGGGGACGGCCCAGGATCTCGATCGGGGCGCCCTCGACGGGGAACTCGAAGCACACCGACTTGGCGTCCTCGTCGCGCTGGTCGGGCGGCAGGTCGGCGTCGTTGCCGAACGGGAAGAAGCGGCCCGCGTCCAGGCCGGTCTGCTGCGGGGAGTCGACGATCCGCGGACCGCCCTGGAGCGCGTACGCGACCGGGCTGACGTTCTCCGAGGGCCAGGCGGCATCGCCGACCCAGCGGCCGGGCAGCGTCTCGTACACCGTGGCGGGCCGGTGCGACTCGCTGATCCAGGACCGCAGCAGCGGCTCGGCCATGACACCGGTGTCCTCGTCCTTCAGGTGCTGGTCCCACCAGCGCAGCGTCTCCTGGAGGAAGCCGATGGCCGGGCCGGGCGGCAGACCCCGGTCGGGGTACTGGTGCGACCAGGGGCCGATCAGCCCGCGCACCCGGTCCGGGCCGAGGTGTTCGACGAGCCGCAGGACGGTGTCGCGGTACGGGTCGTGCCAGCCGCCCACCGCGAGGACCTTCGCCGTGATCGCGGAGTAGTCCTCGCAGACGCTGCCGTGCTTCCAGTAGGCGTCCCGGGTCTGGTGCGCCAGCCAGGTGTGAAGATACGGCTCGACCTTCTCCAGCCGCTTCAGCCACATGTCCTTCCAGTCCGTGCCGACCTGTGCCGGGTCCGGCGGCCGGGAGACGAAGGCCAGCATCGTGGCCGCCCAGGCGTGCATGTCGACGGCGAGGACCGAGCCGCCCATGTAGTGGACGTCGTTGTCGTACCGGTCGTCGGTCGAGCAGACGGTGACGATCGCCTTCAGCGGCTCGGGGGCCAGTGCCGCGATCTGGAGCGAGTTGAAGCCGCCCCAGGAGATGCCGAACATGCCGACCCGGCCGGAGCACCAGTCCTGTTCGGCCAGCCAGTGGATGACGGCGACGCCGTCGGCCAGCTCCGTCGCGTCGTACTCGTCGCCCGGCATCCCCTCGCTGTTGCCGTGCCCGCGCACGTCCACGCGGACCGAGGCGTAGCCGTGTCCCGCGTACCAGGGGTGGCGCTGCCGGTCGCGCGGCGCCGTCCAGTCGCTCAGCCGGTACGGCAGGTATTCGAGGAGCGCGGGGACGGGCTCCTCGGTGACCGGCCGCCAGATCCGGGCGTAGAGCCGGGTGCCGTCCGGCAGCGGGATGTGGACGTCCTCATGGGTGGTGTCGTACGGGAACGAGGTGCGGATGTGCATGGCGGTACCTCAGTGGATGGGGTGCATGGTGCGCTTGAGCCAGGGGGCCGCTGCGATGACGGCCACACCGGCCACCACCGCGATCGCGCCATTGACACCGAAGTAGGCAGGGTTGGAGACCTCGCCGTACAACTTCACGACCTGGGCCTGGATGCCGTTGGCGAGGGCCAGCGAGAGGAACCAGAGCGCCATCGTCTGGCTGGCGAACGCCCGGGGTGCGAGTTTGGTGGTCGCGGACATGCCGGAGGTCTCCAGCAGGATGTCGCCGAGGCCGAGCAGCAGGTACGAGCCGACGATCCACCAGGCGGCCATCCGGTAGGTGTCGCCGGTGTGGCCGGAGGTCGGCAGCACCATCAGCAGGAACGAGAGGCCGCCGAGGATCACCCCGATCGCGATCTTGTTGGAGGCGTGCGGCTGACGCGGGCCCATCCGGGCCCAGACCGCGGCGACCACCGGGGCGAGCGCGACCTCGAAGGCGCCGAGCGCGGAGGCGTACCAGCTCGCCGGGAAGTGGAAGCCGAAGATCTCGGTACGGGCGTTGGCCGACGCGAGCAGCATCATCGTCGAGTACGCCTGGAAGAGGATGAAGTTGAAGACGACGGAGGCCAGGAACAGCACGACGTACGGGCGCAGCCTGCCGCGTTCCTCGGCGGTGACGCGCGGGCTGCGGAACATCACCGCGAAGTACACGACCGGTGCGATCACCGACACGAGGGTGAGCAGGTCGACGAAGCGGTCCAGGGTCAGCAGCCCGGCGAGTGCCAGCGCGGTGGCTGCGGCGGCGACCACGACGGCGCCGGCCGCGATCAGCCGGACGGCGCGCCGCATCGGTGCCGGAGCCAGCGCGAATTCGGCGGCGTGCTTTCGGCCGACCAGGTGACGCCGGCCCAGCACGTACTGGATCAGACCGAGCGTCATGCCGAACGCGGCGGCCGAGAAGCCCCAGTGCCAGCTCGCGTGGTCGCCGAGCCAGCCGGTGACCAGCGGGCCGAGGAACGCTCCGACGTTGATGCCCATGTAGTAGAGCGCGAAGCCGGCGTCGCGGCGGTCGTCGGCGGTGCGGTAGAGCTTGCCGACCATGGTCGCCACATTGGGCTTGAGCAGACCGGTTCCGGCGCTGATCAGACCGAGCCCCGTCCATGTCATGGCGTCGGTGGGCACCGCCATGGCGTAATGCCCGCACGCGATGAGGATTCCGCCGTACAGCACGGCGCGGTACGAGCCCAGGATCCGGTCGGCCAGCCAGCCGCCCGCCACGGAGACCAGGTAGACCAGGGTGCCGTAGGCGGCCGAGACGGACGCCGCGGTACCGGCGGCCATGCCCATGCCGCCGTGGGCGACGGTGTCGGCGAAGTAGAGGACCAGGATCGCCTGCATGCCGAGGAACGAGAACCGTTCCCAGACCTCCAGGCCGGACAGGGTCATCAGGCCCCGTGGCTGGCCGAAAAAGGCATGGTCGTCGCCGCGTGCCGATGAGGTCGGCTCGGTGTCCGTCGCCGTGTGGGACAAAGGGAGAACTCCTGATCGTATGAGCTGATCCCGAACATACCGGCGGTGGCGGGAAGGCGCCCACGGTGATCCAAAGGGGACCGGATACGCTGACTTGAGTGATGACAGCGACACATCGACATTCCGTGTGAACGTCAGCAGACAGGAGATCCCCTCGTGACCGTCGTCGGGCCGTTCGGACTGAGCGTGCGGGACCACGCTCTTGAGGCCGATGTCCAGGCCGGTTTGGCTGCTGTCGAGTCGGGGCTGCTCGAAGCCACCAAGAGCGGCGTGCCCTTCATCACGGAGGCCGCGCAGCATCTCGTGCACGCCGGGGGCAAGCGTTTCCGGCCGCTGCTGGCCATGCTGGCCGCTCAGTTCGGCGACCCCGACGCGCCGGGTGTCGTGCCCGCCGCCGTCGTCGTCGAGCTGACGCACCTTGCGACGCTCTACCACGACGACGTGATGGACGAGGCGGACGTGCGCCGCGGTGTCGACAGCGCGAACACCCGCTGGGGCAACTCGGTGGCCGTCCTGACCGGCGACTTCCTCTTCGCCCGCGCGTCGCACATACTGGCCGACCTCGGTCCGGAGGCCGTACGCATCCAGGCGGAGGCGTTCGAGCGGCTGGTCACCGGCCAGATCCTGGAGACCGCGGGTCCGGGCGACGGGCGCGACCCGGTCGAGCACTACCTTGAGGTCATGCGCGGCAAGACGGGCTCGCTGATCGCGGTGGCCTGCCGGTTCGGCGCGATGATGGCCGGTGCGGACGAGAGCGCCGTCGACATCCTCACCCAGTACGGCGAGCGGCTCGGCGTCGCCTTCCAGCTCGCCGACGACGTACTCGACATCGCCTCCGACTCCCACGAGTCCGGCAAGACCCCCGGCACCGACCTGCGCGAAGGCATCCCGACGCTTCCGGTGCTCCAGCTGCGGGCCCGCGCTGCGGCCGACGGAAAGCCCGAGGACCTGGAGCTCGTGGCCCTGCTCGACGGCGACCTGAGCGACGACGCCCGGCACGCCGAGGCGCTGCGCAGGCTGCGCGCCCACCCGGCGCTGGAGCAGGCCCGGCGGGACACCGTCCGGTACGCCGAGGAGGCCCGCGCGACGCTGGCGCCGCTGCCCGGCGGCTACGCGAAGGCCGCGCTGGAGGAGATGTGCGACGCGGTGGTGCACCGGGCCGGCTGAGCGGGCCTGTGTGCGGCGGAGCCGTACGACGCGGTGAGGCGTGCCCCGGACCGGACCGGACCGAGCTGAGCGGGCCTGTGCTCGGCGTCCCCTACGGGTCGTCGGGCGTCCGGGCCCCGGGCGTCATACCGAAGAGGTAGGCGGGATTGCTCCCCGGGGCTGACGATTCCGCGCCGCCGTTTTGGTCAGATGGAGAACAACCACTCCTGAGCGAATCGGTGAGAATGGCGGCACGGAGTGGACGAGTGCATCCGGACGGAAGCCGCCGACCACGGAGGTAGGGCACACATGGCACCGAACGACAGCGCAGAGACCAGCGGCGGGACCAGGGGCACCGCCGTCGGCCGTCGAAAGGCGGCCCGCTACATCGTCCCGGTCGGGGTGGCGGGGGTGGCGGCGGCGACGATCGGGCTCGTCCCGGCGCTCGCGAGCACCGGTGACCCCGACCTGCCGGAGATCAGCGCACAGCGGCTCATCGAGAAGATCGCCGCCTCGGACACCCAGCAGCTCTCCGGCACCGTGAAGATCAGCACGGACCTCGGCATCCCGTCACTCGGCGGACTGGCCGGCGCCTTCACCGGAGGTTCCGGCGACACCGGAAAGGGCGGCTCGACCGCCGACCCGCAGACGAAGCTGACGGAGCTGGCGTCCGGCACGCACACCCTGCGGGTGGCCGCCGACGGCCCCGACAAGCAGCGGGTGTCGATCCTGGAGGACGCGGCGGAGTACAGCCTGATCCGCAACGGCGACCAGGTCTGGGCGTACGACAGCGGAACCAACCAGGCTTACCACGCCGTCGGGGACGGGAGCGGGAAGAGCGGCCGGTCCGGGCATGCGGCCGAGGCCCCCGAGTCCGTGCCGACCACGCCGAAGGCACTCGCCGAGCAGGTCCTGAAGGCCGCGGGCCCCACCACGTCGGTGACGGTCGACGGCACGGCGCACGTCGCCGGACGCGACGCGTACAAGCTGGTCATCAAGCCGCGGCAGAGCGGCTCCACGATCGGCTCGGTCACGGTGGCGGTCGACGCGAAGAACGGTGTGCCGCTGAAGTTCACGCTGCTTCCCCGCAGTGGCGGCAAGGCGGTCGTCGACGCCGGATTCACCCAGGTCGACTTCGCGAAGCCGGGCGCCTCCTCGTTCACGTTCACCCCGCCCAAGGGCGCGAAGGTGACCGAGGCCGACGACGCGGAGGCCCGGCAGAAGACGGACGGGGCCGGGGGCCTGGGCATGTTCCCGGGGCTCGGGGAACTGGGCGCAGGGGGAAAGGGCACAGCGGGGAAGGGCACAGCGGGGAAGGGCTCCGACACGAAGGTCATCGGCGAGGGCTGGAACGCGATCGCCGAGATCAGCACCCCGGGCGGCACCGGACTCCCCTCGAAGGCGTCGGGTGACGTACCGGGCGGGGCGCAGCAGTTCCTGGACGCGCTGGGCGACAAGGTCTCCGGCGCCTTCGGCTCGGGCACGGTCTTCAAGACCCGCCTGGTCAACGCGCTGCTGACGGACGACGGCACCGTGTACGTCGGCGCGGTCACGCCCGACGCGCTGGTCAAGGCGGCCGACAGCGCCTCCTGACGGCGGGGCGCGTCGCGCTTCCGCCGCCGGCCACCCGCCCCGCCGTACTCTCCGTACGGCGGGGCGGTCCGCTGAGGGGTGTCCGGCCCGATCCGGCGGACAGGCCCTACCCGACCCATGGGGGTGTACGCATGACAGAACCCGGGACCGTGACGGAGCCGGGGGCGGCCGGGCCCGAGGCCGCGGCCGGGCCTGAGGGCGTGGCAGATCCTGGGGCCGTGGCCGGGCCTGAGGGGGTGGCAGATCCTGGGGCCGTGGCCGGGCCCTCTGGGGCTGTGGCCGGGCCCGGGGCTGTGGCCGAGCCCGCAGTGATCGAGACACGGGGCCTCACCAAGCGGTACCGCGGCGGCCAACTCGCCGTCGACGGCCTCGACCTCAGGGTGCCCGGCGGCAGCGTCTTCGGATTCCTCGGGCCGAACGGATCCGGGAAGACCACCACCATCCGGATGCTGATGGGCCTGATCGACCCGACGTCCGGCACCGCGCGGGTCCTCGGCCGTCCCATGCCGGGCGCGGCCCGTGCGGTGCTCCCGCAGGTCGGAGCCCTGATCGAGGGCCCGGCGCTGTACGGCTTCCTGAGCGGCCGGGACAATCTGCTGCGTTACGACCGCGCCGACCCGACCGCGGATCCACGCACCCGCCGGGCCCGGGTCGGGCAGGCCCTGGACCGGGTCGGGCTCGCCGCCGCGGCCGGCAAGAAGGCCAGGGCGTACTCGCTCGGCATGAAACAGCGCCTCGGTCTCGCCGCCGCCCTCCTCCAGCCGCGCCGCCTGCTCGTCCTGGACGAGCCGACCAACGGCCTGGATCCGCAGGGCATGCGGGAGATCCGCACCCTCGTCCGGGAACTGGCCGCGGACGGCACCACGGTCTTCCTCTCCTCCCACCTCCTCGACGAGATCGAGCAGGTCTGCACGCATGCCGCGGTGATGGCCAGAGGCCGGCTGATCATTCAGGGCCCGGTCGCGGAACTGGCGGCAGGGGCGCGCGGTCGGCTGGCCGTCACCACCCCCGACCCGGGCGAGGCGGCCGGCGTCCTCAAGGGCCTGGGAGTCACCGGCATCACGCTCGACGGCGACCGGGTGAGCGCGGAGGCCCCAGCGGGCGACGTCGAGCTCGCGGACCTCAGCGCGGCGCTGGTGCACGCGGGCGTGCGCCTGCGGTCCTTCGGCGTCGAACGGGCCTCGCTGGAGGACGCGTTCGTCGCACTCACCGGAGAGGGTTTCGATGTCGCAGGCTGAATCCGCACCCGACGCAACGGCTGCACCCGAAGCACCCGCTGCCCCCGACGCGAGCGCCGCAGTGGTGGCAACGGCCGCAACCGACGCAACTACTGCAACCGACGCAACCACTGCACCTGCCGCAACCGCCGGGCCGGGCAGGGCGGGCAGGGCAGGCAGGCCGGGCAGGGCGCCGAGCCCGTTGTGGACCTTCGGGATCCTCCGCTCCGAACTGACCACCACCCTCCGCCGCTGGCGCACCCTCGCCCTGCTCGGGGTGCTGGCCGCCGTTCCCGTACTGATCGGGATCGCGGTGAAGATCGAGACGAACCACGGCTCGTCGCCCGGACCGGGCGGGGGCGACGGCGGGGGAGGCCCCGCGTTCCTCTCCCAGGTCACCAACAACGGCCTGTTCCTCGTCTTCGCGGCCCTCGCCGTGACGCTCCCGGTCTTTCTCCCGATGGCCGTCGGGGTCGTCGCGGGCGACTCGATCGCGGGTGAGGCCAACGCCGGTACCCTGCGCTATCTGCTGGTCGCCCCGGCGGGCCGGACCCGCCTGCTGCTGACGAAGTACGTCTCCGTCCTCACGTTCTGCCTGGTCGCGACCCTGGTCGTGGCCCTTGCGGCGCTCGCCGTGGGAGCACTGCTCTTCCCGGTGGGTGAGGTCACCACGATCTCGGGCACCCGGATCGGGTTCGGCGAAGGGCTGCTGCGGGCCGGGCTGATCGCGGTGGTGGTCGCGGCGTCACTGATCGGATTCGCGGCGATCGGCCTGTTCGTCTCCACTCTCACCAGCAGCGGGATCGCGGCCATGGCCGCCACCGTCGGGCTGCTGATCACCGTGCAGATCGTGGACACGATCCCGCAGCTGAGCGGCGTCCACCCGTATCTCTTCCCGCACTACTGGATGTCGTACGCGGATCTGCTGCGCGCACCCGTGTACTGGGACGAGGTGGTCAAGAACCTGGGACTCCAGGGCCTGTACGCGGCGGTGTTCGGCTCGGCCGCGTGGGCCCGCTTCACGGCGAAGGACATCACGTCCTGACGCCCGGAGCACGGCCCTGCGAAGGCCCTCGCGCCGTCGGCCGGGCGAGCCGTCCCCCGATCGGCTCGTCGCGGCACGAACGGCACGAACGGTGCGAACAGCAGGAACGACACGACACGGCACGTTCCGTTTCCGCTTGAACATTGTTCGACTTCTGGCGACAGACTGTCAACAAGGAATGGCTCAAACGCACCTATGCTCACCGAATGATCACATCGCAGAGTTCGCTGCGCCGTAGCGAGAGATCACGACGGGCGACCCTGGAGGCCGCCCTCGACCTGTGTACGGAGAAGGGGTACGGCCGCGTCACCATCGAGGCCATCGCAGCCAGAGCGGGTGTCAGCAAGAAGACGATCTACCGTTGGTGGCCGTCAAAGAGTGCGGTGATGCTGGAGGCGTTCACCGACGCGCTGGTCGGCTCGACACCGTTCGTCGACACCGGTGACGTCGCCGCCGATCTGCGGGCCAATGTGGCGGGTGCGGTGAAGCTGCTCTCCACGCCGCCCTACGGCCCCGCGTACGCGGGCATCCTCTCCGAGGTCCACCACGACGACGCACTCGCCGAAACGGTCAGGACGAAGCTGATCGACCCCCGCTTCGACGAGGCGGTCGCGCGCCTGCGCCGGGCCCAGGAGCAGGGTCAGGTGCCGCCGGGAGCGGATCTTCCCCTGGCGGTGGAGATGCTGTACGGCCCGGTGTACTACCGCCATGTGTTGCGCAAGCCGGTGCAGGACGAGGAGACGATCAGGGCGCTGGTCGATCACGTGCTGAGGTCGTTGGGCGCGCCGCAGCCGCAGCCGCAGGCGTATCCGCAGCCGATTCCGTCGCAACCGCTGCCACGGGACGGCGGGGGCGACGGGGACGGCGGGGACAGCGTCGATGGCTGACTGAGAACCACCGGCGCTGTTGTCACCCGTAGACCCGCTCCAGCACCTCCGCCACGCCGTCGCCCTCGTTCGACGATGTCACCTCGTGTGCCGCGGCCCGCACGTCCGGATGGGCGTTGGCCATGGCGACGCCGTGGCCGGCCGCGCGGAACATCGGCAGGTCGTTGGGCATGTCCCCGAAGGCGATCGCGGTGTGCGGGTCCATGCCCAGGTACTCGGCGGCCAGCGCGAGACCGCTGCCCTTGTCGACGCCGTACGGCTGGAGTTCGACGGTGCCGGGGCCGGAATGGGTGACAGAGGCGAGGTCGCCGACCACGGTACGGGCCGCGGCGGCCAGTGCCTCGTCGGTGAGCTCCGGGTGCCGGATCAGGACCTTGATGACCGGTGCGGACCACAACTCGTGGCGGTGACGGGTCCGTTGGGCGGGAAGCGTGGGGTGGGGCATCAGATATCCGGGCTCGATCAGCGTCCGGCCCTCGGGGCCGTCCTGGTCCACGGCCGCGTGGACCGGACCCACATGGGCCTCGATCTTGCCGAGCGCGGTGTCGGCCGCCTCCCGGTCCAGGGTGACCGTGCGCACCACCCGCCCGGCCCCGGCGTCGTACAGCTGGGTTCCCTGCCCACAGACCGCCGGTCCCCGGTAACCCAGTGCGGAGAGCAGCCCCCGTATGCCCGGCACGGGCCGCCCGGTGACGACGAGATGCCGCGCCCCCGCCCGCGCGGCCAGGGCGAGCGCGGCCCGCGTGCGGGGGCTCACGGTGTCGTCGTGGCGCAACAGGGTGCCGTCCAGGTCCGTGGCGACGAGGGCATATGCGGAGGGGATGGGCATGGATCAAGCCTACTGGTGGCTCTTCCCGCGTTCCGGTGATCGCCGGGGACCGTCGGCGCCCGCTCGCCGGCGCGGTCACTGTACGACGCCGACACAGCAACGCCCCACCGTGCGTTGCGCGATGGGGCGTTGCTGTGTTGCTGCGTCGGTGGTTCAGAGGGTGCTGAAGTCTCCGGCCTTGACGCCCGTCACGAAGGAGGCGAAGGCGTCGGCGGGGATGTCCAGGACCGGGCCGTGTGGGTTCTTGGAGTCGCGGACGGGGATCACGCCGAGCGAGTCGGCGAGGTTTGCGGCGACCTCCACACAGTTGCCGCCGTTGTTGCTGTAGGAGGACTTGAACCAGCGGGGGGATTCGGTCGTCACGGGGAGCCCTTTCGTAACTGGCTGATCACGGTTGCGGATGCAGCTTGGGGCAGCGCTTCGGCGGGACCATCGGACCCGCTCACTGGCACGGTCTCCATGCGAAGCCGGTACAGCGACGCCCGCCCGTTGCGTTGCGCGATAGGGCTTTGCTGCGTCGGTGGTTCAGAGGGTGCTGAAGTCTCCGGCCTTGACGCCCGTCACGAAGGAGTTGAACGCGTCGGCGGGGATGTCCAGGACCGGGCCGTGTGGGTTCTTGGAGTCGCGGACGGGGATCACGCCGAGCGAGCCGGCGAGGTTTGCGGCGACCTCGACGCAGTCGCCGCCGTTGGAACTGTAGGAGGACTTGAACCAGCGGGGGGATTCGGTCGTCACAGGATGCCCTTTCGCAACTGGCTGATCATGGCCACGGATGCCGCTTGGGACAGCGCTTCGGCGGGACCATCGGACCCGCTCACTGGTGACATGGTCACTATGCGATGCCGATACCGCAATGCCCCACCGTGCGTTGCGCGATGGGGCGTTGCTGCGTTGCTGCGTCGGTGGTTCAGAGGGTGCTGAAGTCTCCGGCCTTGACGCCCGTCACGAAGGAGGTGAACGCGTCGGCGCGGACGTCCAGGACCGGTCCGTGCGGGTTCTTGGAGTCGCGGACGGGGATCACGCCGAGCGAGCCGGCGAGGTTTGCGGCGACCTCGACGCAGTCGCCGCCGTTGTTGCTGTAGGAGGACTTGAACCAACGGGGGGACTCGGTCGTCACAGGATGCCCTTTCGCAACTGGCTGATCACGGCCACGGATGCCGCTTGGGACAGCGCTTCGGCGGGACCATCGGACCCGCTCACTGGTGACATGGTCACTATGCGATGCCGATACCGCAATGCCCCACCGTGCGTTGCGCGATGGGGCATTGCTGCGTTGCTGCGTCGGTGGTTCAGAGGGTGCCGAAGTCTCCGGCCTTGACGCCCGTCACGAAGGAGGTGAACGCGTCGGCGCGGACGTCCAGGACCGGTCCGTGCGGGTTCTTGGAGTCG
Source organism: Streptomyces sp. NPDC058051 (assembly GCF_042885475.1). Taxonomy (NCBI): domain Bacteria; kingdom Bacillati; phylum Actinomycetota; class Actinomycetes; order Kitasatosporales; family Streptomycetaceae; genus Streptomyces; species Streptomyces sp. NPDC058051. Next base: position 113,082 of record NZ_JBHVRW010000011.1, on the reverse strand, counting down.
CGGACGGGGATCACGCCACGTGAAGCGGCGAGGTTTGCGGCGACCTCGACGCAGGCGCCGCCGTTGTTGCTGTAGGAGGACTTGAACCAGCGGGGGGATTCGGTCGTCACGGGGAGCCCTTTCGTAACTGGCTGATCAGGGCCACGGATGCCGCTTGGGACAGCGCGTCGGCCTGCAATTGATGGTAGGCCGTCAACAGGGGCAGTGCCGAAGCGCTGTCCCGGTCAAGATGGCCTTGGTGGGCCGACTCCGCGTAGGACATGAGCTGTCGGTTCGGCAGCGTCAGTATGTACAGCGGCAGGTCAAAGGGGCGGCGCTCCGCCATTGCGAACGGGGCGATCTGGAGCACGGTGTTCGGCCGCTCGGCGAACTCTTCCAGACGCGCCAACTGTGCGTCCATGACGTCAGCCCTGCCAATGGGCCGGCGGACACAGCTTTCGTCCAGCACCGCAAGGATCAGCGGCGGTTGCGTGCGGGCGAGCGCGGCTTGCCGTTCCGCGACGATCGAGACCCGCTCGCTTGCCTGGTCGGCTGTGATCGCCCCCCGCTTGACGGCGCTCTGCGCGAGAACAGCCGCGTACTCGGGTGTCTGGAGCAAGCCTGGCATGACGCCCACTTCATACAGTCGGATCTCCGCAGCCCGGCCTTCGAACCCGACGTACTCAGGGAAGCCCTCCAATAGGCTCCCGTGCCGGATCTCCCCCCATGCGCGTTCGAAGGCTTCTGCTGTTCCGACGAGCCCGAGGGCGGAATCCAGGCTGCGCGAAAATCGGAGGGTTGGCGGTTTGCGGGCCGTCTCCACAGCAGAAATATGCTGACTGGAGTACCCCGTGTTCCCGGCCAGGTCTTCCTGGCTCCATCCGTGAGCCTCCCGCGAACTGCGAAGCCGCGCCCCGTAGGCCGCTTGTGGGCTGCGTTCAGGGTTTAAGTCCTTGCGGTTGACCATTGGTTATGTGACCCTCCCTTCCCTTCTGGCTAGTTGAAGAGATCCTGACCATAGGTCACGCTGGGCCGCCCTGGTAGTGGAATCACTACGGAGAGGAGCGGTCCGTGTCTGAGGAGAACGGCCCTTCGAACGGGCAGGCATCCGTCCGCGTTCCGGCGCCCGGTGCGCTCTTGGCGGATGTCAGCCGTGGCGGCCGGGTCGGGGAGTTCCGCGGGATTGCCGGCCCGTACTGGTCCCTTCGGCCGCTCGGCGGCGGGGCCGAGTGGGAGGCCGAACCCGAGTGGGTCCGCTCGCTCACTCCCGCTGAGCGGCTGTGCGCCGAGAACGCGTTGCGGAATCTCAGAAGCAGTCGGGGTGGGCTATGAGCGTGCAACCCGCTGCCACGCAGGGCCAGTTCGCCGCCGCAGCGTACGCGGGTGACGGACGGGCAGCCTTCTGTCTGGGCAAAACCCTCGTTGCGTCGCCCCGGCTCGCACTCCGGTGGCTCCGGGGGCAAGCCGAACGGCTTGCGGGCGGGCTGGATCCGGAACCTGACGCCCCATGGATTCACCGGTCCGTGTTACGGCGGGTGTCCCCGTCCGTACGTGACGCACCGGCCGAGTTGCGCGCCTGGGCCGCCGACGACGAGCGGCAGGACGCCGCGCTGCAACGCCTCGCCGCGGGAACCGAGTTCGCGTTCCTCACCAGAGACGACACGTGCTGGTACGGGCTCACCGCCCGCCCCTTGCCCCTACCGGAGTTCACCCCCGAGGCGGGCGCGCTGATCAGCGCGTAGCCCGCACGAGCCGCTGACCGGAGTCGCTGACCAGTGCCCCTGACCAGAGCCCTGTCCGGTTGCCCTCCCCAGGGTGGGGCTCTGTGTTGACCCGATACCTACAGAAGAGAACCGAAGTGTTACTGCAATGCACCGCCTACACCGGCGTTCCCGAGGCGGAAGCGCTCGTTGCGCTCGCCACCATGCCGGGCGGACCCGACGACCCCCCGGAAGCCCTCGACCGGGACGACTTCGTCCTGTGCGAACTCGGCGAGCACGACGACGGGACCGAGCACGCCGCGCAACTCTGGTCGGCCGAGACGCCCGCCGAACGGGACCTGTGGCTGTTCTGGACCGACGCCGGTGCGCAGGAGTGTACGTACCGCTTCGCCGAACTGTCCGCCTGCCCCGCCGTGATCAACAGCCAGTCGGTCCACGACGCGCACGCGTGCATGCTGTTCGTCCAGCACCCCGGCGCGCACTCCTGGGAGGTGACCGATCCGCTCGGGGATCTGCTGAACGAGCAGGCCTGGGACGACGTGCGACGGGTGCGGTACGGGGATGACCCGCTGGGCGGGGACTGAGGACTGCCCTCAGGAGCGTTCCGCCGGATCATGTACGCGTGATGGCGCCGAGTTGCTTCTCGCAGACCGAACCGCGCTCAGCGGCAAGGCGTTACGCACCCTCGGGTGCGGGCAGGACGGCCAGTGCGGTGTCCGCGATGCTCCGCAGTGTCTTCGGGGCCAAACCGGCCTTGCCCACTGCCTCGATACCGCGGACCACCGACAACAGCAGTGCCCCCAACTGCTCAGGGTCTGCGGCCCTATCGATGTCGCCATGACGCTGGGCGGCACTGACCTCCGCTCGCAGCAGGGCCAGGAGTGTCGTCATGGTTTCGGCCGAACGTCGGGCGATCGCCGGATCGTGCTGGGCCAACTCCGCTGCACCTTTGGCCACCAGGCACCCCCGGCGTTCGGTGTCGGAAGCGGCGTTCTCTGCCATCAGGCGCACGTATCCCGACAGCCGGGGCAGTGCCTCTTCGTCCGGGCCGCCTGTCAGCTGCCCTTCGGCCACCTCTACGACTGAGGCACACCAGTCATCGAAGACGCGATGGAACAGCTCGCCCTTACCGCCGAAGGCACCGTACAAGCTGCCTTTGCCCAGGCCGGTCGCCTGGGCGATGTCATCCATCCGCGTTCCGGCGTAGCCGGTCGCCCAGAACTGCTCCCGGGCCCTGGCCAGGACTTGCTGTTCGTCGAATGCGCGTGGTCTGGGCATGCTCTGAGCCTACCGATTCTTGACTCGATCGTCCATTACTCATACGTTATGGACGATCAATTCCATAACTTGAGGGGTTCGACATGCCGGGTGTGCTGCAGGAGAAGGTCGCTGTGATCACTGGAGGGACCAGCGGAATCGGACTGGCCATAGCCCACCGCTTCGTCCGAGAGGGCGCACGGGTCTTCGTGACAGGCCGGGACACCGACCGCCTCGAAGCGGCGGTCAAGGAGATAGGCCCGGCGGCCATCGGCGTACGGGCGGACGTCTCGGTGCCGGCCGACCTGGACGCCCTCTACGCGCGAGTCCGCGATGAGGCTGGACGCATCGACGTGCTGGTGGCCAATGCGGGAATCGCCGTGGACGCCGCTCTCGGCTCTCACACCGAGGCGAACGTTGATCTGGTCCTCGCTGTCAACGTCAAGGGCCCGCTGTTCACCGTTCAGAAGGCGCTTCCGCTGCTGGCGGAGAACGCCTCCATCCTGGTCATCGGCTCAAGCAACAGCGTGCGGCCCAATGAGGACCTTGAGGTCTACAGCGCCTCGAAGGCGGCGGTGAGCAATCTCGTGCACAACTGGGCCCGCCAGTCACGGGAACGTCAGTTCCGGGTGAATGTGCTCAGCCCGGGATCCACCAGGACCCCTGGCTTGCTGAGCGCCGCAGGGTCGGCTGCCGACCAGTTCGCCGAAGCCACCGTGCCACTGGGGCGGCTGGCCGAGCCCGAGGAAATCGCCGATGCTGCCCTGTTCCTGGCCTCGGACGCCTCGTCATTCATCACTGGCGCCGAACTCTTCGCCGACGGCGGCTACACCCGGGCCTGAACGACGGCCATATCTGGGGGGACGTGTTCCAAAAGCGTCGGGCACAGCCATTCGTAGCGAAAGGCGCTGGTGCCGGCGCGCCGGTTTGGACAAGCTGCGACACATGGACTGGACGCCCCTGCTCTCCACGCTCACCGGTGCCGTCATCGGCATCGCAGCCACTCTGATCGCCGACCGCAACCGGTGGCGGCGGGAGGAGGCCAGGCATGCTCTGGAAGTACGGCGCGAGGTGTACACGGAGTATGTTTCCGCCCTCAAGGCCGCAGGTGAGGAGATACGGGCCGTCGCCCTGGGCGACCACATGTCCGAGTCGGCACGCGACGCGGCGGTGCGGGAGGCTGTGCGCGGCACCGGCGTCTACACGCTGAGCGAACGCCTCTGGCTCGTGGGCCCGCCCCAGGTCGTCGAGGCGGGGAACGAGGCGTTCCACTGTCTGCGTGCGATGCGCGACGCCTATGCCCGTGGAGCGGCGGTCGGCTCCGCCGACGTCGCGCCCCTGATGGAGCGGCGGCGCAAGGCCATGGCGCAGATGCGTCGCCTCATGCGTGAGGACCTGGGCATCGAGCCCCTCGGAATCGAGTGAGGTGTCATCGGCCCTGAGCTCGTCCCGGCCCCGCGAGGTCCCCGCCACCTGGCCCAGCCGTCCCGACCGCTGATCACAACTCCGGACAGGTCCTGGTGCCCCTCCCGGCACGAGGTTCTGTGCGGAAGCGGATTCACGTGCGGACATGCGAGGGCGGGGTGCTCACTCCCTGCCGGTGAGTGAGCACCCCGCCCTTGTGCGTTCCGGTGTTCAGTGCGTGGTGCCGCGGTTGTACACCGACTTGGACCAGACGTAGCCGAGCACGGCCAGTGCCAGGCACCAGGCCACGGCCAGCCAGCCGTTGTGGCCGATCTCGCTGCCCAGCAGCAGGCCGCGCAGGGTCTCGATGGCCGGGGTGAAGGGCTGGTACTCGGCGATCGGCTGGAACCAGCCCGGCATCGCGTCGACCGGGACGAAGGTGCTGGAGATGAGTGGCAGGAAGATCAGCGGCAGGGCGTTGTTGCTGGCGGCCTCCGCGTTCGGGCTGATCAGGCCCATGCCGACCGCGATCCAGGTGAGTGCCGTGGCGAAGAGCACGAGCAGTCCGAAGGCCGCGATCCACTCCAGGACGGTGGCGTCGGTGGAGCGGAAGCCGATGGCCACGGCGACGGCGCCGACGAGGACCACGCTGATGATCGACTGCAGCACGCTGCCGATGACGTGTCCGATGATCACGGAGCCGCGGTGGATCGCCATCGTGCGGAAGCGGGCGATGATGCCCTCGGTCATGTCGTTGGAGACGGAGACCGCGGTGCCGATCACGGTGCTGCCGATGGTCATCAGCAGGAGGCCCGGGACGAGGTACGCGATGTAGTCGGAGCGGTCGGCACCGCCGCCGCCGATGCCCGCGCTCATCACGTCTCCGAAGATGTAGACGAAGAGCAGCAGCAGCATGACCGGCGTGAGCAGCAGGTTCAGCGTCAGGGACGGGTAGCGGCGCGCGTGCAGCAGGTTCCGCCGCAGCATCGTGGACGAGTCGCGCACGGCGAGGGAGAGAGAGTTCATCGGACGTCCTCCTTGGGCTGGTTGTCGTTGCTGCTCCCGTTGTTCCGGCCGTTACGGCTGTTCTCGCCGGGCTCGCCGGGCTCGCCGGGCTCGCCGGAGCCGGTCAGGGCGAAGAACACGTCGTCGAGGTCGGGGGTGTGCACGGTCAGTTCGTCCGCCTCGATGCCTGCGGAGTCGAGCCGGTCGAGGATGGAGCGCAGTTCGCGCTGGCTTCCGTCGCTGGGGATCTGCAACGACAGTGCCTCGTCGTCGCGGACGGCCTCGCGCAGGGTGGAGGCGGCCGAGCGGTACAGCGCCGGGTCGGAGAGCCGGATGCGGACGTGCCCACCCGGGATCAGCCGCTTCAGTTCCTCGGCGCTGCCCTCGGCGGCGATCCTGCCGCCGTTGAGCAGGGCGATGCGGTCGGCGAGTTCGTCGGCCTCGTCCAGGTACTGGGTGGTGAGGAAGACGGTGACGCCGTCGGAGACCAGCTCGCGGATGATCTGCCACATGTTGTGGCGGGCGCGCGGGTCGAGGCCGGTGGTCGGCTCGTCGAGGAAGATGATCCGGGGGCTGCCGACCAGGGTCATGGCGATGTCCAGACGGCGTTTCATGCCGCCGGAGTAGGTGGAAGCGGGCTTCTTCGCGGCGTCGGTGAGGTCGAAGCGCTCCAGGAGCTCGGCGGCGGTGCGGCGCCCCTCGGGCTTGGACAGGTGGTGCAGGTCCGCCATGAGGAGCATGTTCTCCTCGCCGGTGATCAGCCCGTCGACGGCGGAGAACTGTCCGGTGACACCGATCGCGGCCCGCACGGACTGCGGGTCGGTGGCGAGGTCGTGGCCCGCGACCCGGGCCTCGCCCCCGTCGGCGGAGATGAGCGTCGACAGGATCTTCACGGCGGTGGTCTTGCCGGCGCCGTTCGGGCCGAGCAGCGCGAACACGGTGCCGGCCGGGACGGCGAGGTCGATGCCGTCGAGGACGGTCTTGTCGCCGTACGACTTGCGCAGACCGGTGGCAGAGACGGCGGTGGGCGGCTGCTGGCCGCCGCCCTGCCTGGGCGTGGGCATGACAGATGAAGGCACGGGGCCCTCCCCTTCGAAGGCGTGGTGAGCGTTGAAATGGTGGTCTCTGTCGGCGAGATGGGTGGGTCAGGCCCGGGCGCGGCGGATGTCGATGTTGCCGTAGCGGGTGCGGGCCTTGATCTCGACGGTGTCTTCGGTGGTGTCCGGGCTGTCGGAGGCGGTGAGGGCGTTGTGGACCTGGCCGTGGCCGGAGCTGACGTCGAGCCAGGCGGCGGTGCCCTCGCGGACACCGACCTCGATGGCGCCGTGCGAGGTCTCCAGTTGGACGGTGCCGCGGGCGGCGTCGGTGACGCGCAGCGTGCCGTGGGCGGTGGTGGCGGTGACCGAGCCCTCGGCGTGCTCGATGAGGATGTCGCCGTTGGCGCCGCTCACGCGCAGGTCGCCCATCGCGTCGCCGACGGTCGTGGTGCCGTGCGAGTTCTTCAGGACGGCGGTGCCGTCGGCGGTGCCGACGCGCAGGCTGCCGGAGCTGGTGGTGATCTCGGCGGGGCCCCGGACGTGGTCCACGGTGATGCTTCCGTGGGACGCGGTCAGGTGCAGGGGGCCGGTGGTGTCGAGCCGGACGTCGCCCGAGGAGGTCTTCACGCGGACCTCGCCGAGACGGCCCTCGCCGTGCACCTGGGTCCAGGAGCCGGTCGCCTCGACCTGTGAGCCGGTGGGCAGTTCGACAGTCACGTCGACGCTGCCGGTGGGTCCGACGAGGTAGCGGCCCTTGGGCGTCCTGATGGTCAGCACGCCGCTCGCGTAGGTGACCTCGGTCTGCTCGGCGACCCGTACGTCCTTGTCCTTCTTCGGGTCGCGGGGCCGTACCTCGACGACGGTGTCGGGGCGGTCGCTCGCGGAGAACTGGATGGACCCGGCGGCCACGTTGGCGGTGACCGAGATGGGCTGCGGGGTGTCGAAAGAAGGCATGGCTGTTCCGTCCTCGTGGGTCTCGGTGGCGTCCCTGCTGGTGGGACGTGGTGTGGGTGAAGGCGGTGCGAGCGGGGTGCGGTCAGCGCACCCAGCCCGTGAAGCTCTGTCCGACGTTGCGGGTGGTGCGGGTCTTCTCCGCCGTACGCGGCTGGGTGTTGCCGTCGGCCGCGGCCGACACGGCCCGCACCAGCCATGCGTTGACCGACAGGCCCTCACGGCCCGCGGCCTCCTCGGCGCGCGCCTTGAGGTGGGCGGGCAGGCGCAGATTGACGCGGGCGGTGCCGCCCTCGTCGCCGTCGGCGGGTGTCGGGGCCGGGGCCCTGAGCGGCTCGGCGGGCCCGCCCTTGTCCCCGTAAGCCTCGTACGCCTCGTCGGTCGCCGGCCGCGTCACCACGAAGTCGGGGTCGAGTCCGCGCAGCCGTACGTCGACCGAGCCGGGGGCGAGTTCACGGGTGATCTCGTCCATCGCGGCGGAGAGCACATTGAGCATCGTCAGGCGGGTCGCCGACTCCAGCGGAGCGGTGAGCCGCTCGGCCAGCTCGCGGGCTTCTTCGCCGCCGGCTTCGGCGGCCACCGCGAGTTCGCGGCGGAGGTTGTCGACATACGGGGTGAGGTCCATGACGCCATGATGGCACCATAATGGCGCCATGTGCAAGCCCGTAGGGATGGCTGCTGTCGGTCGGGGTTCGCGCGAGCCCTTTGACCTGCGGAAATGTGTCGACGTCAATGTGTGTCAATGTGGCGCCGCACGGAGTCGTGGACTCTCTGGCGTGTGGGGTGGCGCCATCTGGTGCCATGTGGTGCCACGAGTGGCGTCGTGGTCGGAAGACGTGCTCGTGGCGTCCGGTGTGGTGTGCCACACGGCGGGCGATCGCCCCCGCACGGGACGTACTGGGGTGGTGCCACAACGCGGCCTTCTGACCGTTCGGTGGAGATGTCGCAATCCGCACCGAACCCGGAAGGCTCTCACCCATTCAAGATCCCTCAGGCATTCAAGATCCCTCAGGCGAGACCTGCATCACCCGTCCGCAACCTCCCCGAACAGAACACCTGGGCACCCCCCCCCAGGCGGCCCCGTCCGTGCGCTGCCCCCGTGGCGCACGGACGGGGCCTCCTGCCTACTGCACGCAGAACTCATTGCCCTCGGGATCGGCGAGGACGACCCACGTGCCGCCCGGCTCCTCGACCCTGCGGAGCACCTTCGCGCCCAGGCTCTCCAGGCGGGTCACTTCCGCCTCGCGTCGCTCCGGGCCTGCGTGCACGTCCAGATGAACCCGGTTCTTCGCGGTCTTGGCCTCCGGTACGCGCTGGAACAGCAGCCGTCGCCCGAGGCCCATCCCGCTCTCCTCCTCGTACGGGTCGTCCGGGTGCCGGACCGCGATGAGGTCGCGCCAGGCCCTGCGGCCGTCGACCAGGACGGTCGCCTCCTCGGGGGCCGCCCCGAGGCCCAGGACCCGTTCGATCAGCGCGCTGTTGTCCTCGACCAGGTAGCCGAGGGTTTCGGCCCAGAACGCCGCCTGGGCATGCGGGTCGGCCGAGTCGATGACGACTTTCCAGTTCAATGTCATGGAATCCGTTTATAGTCCCTCCTCGCCCCGGCCGACCCCGACATGGTGAACGCGGCGGGCGCCGAGCCCCCGCTCGTCCCCCGTGCCGACCGTGTCGGCGGTGATTCCTGCGGTTTCGCGTGCACTTCGGGCGCCACCGGGAGCGCCCCGCTGTCGACCGTCGATCGTCGCCGTGACGCGGTGGGATCAAGCGTGCAGGGTGGCCGGCCGGCTGTCCTTCGCTCCGCCGCACGGGAGCGACGCTCCTGCCTCGGACGGCTGACGGACATTCAGGAAGGTGTGCGCGCCCCGGGAACGCGCGCCGTCGCCGGGATGTACGTCGGGGCGGGCGGTGGGTGCGCCGTAGGCGAGGAAGGTCAGCGTGGACAGGGCTGCGGTGACGGTGCGCAGAAGCATCCGGGAGTTCCCGGACGTGTATGCAAGTCGGTTCATAACATGTCAGAAGAATATAAACCGACGGTAGTTACGGGATCACTCGCCGTGGCGCTGCTCAAAGCCGCCTGAATGCCGTACCGCCCGCCCGGCCCAAGTGGTCCACGCGGGCCAGGTAGTCCGTGACGGCCCGGCCGTCGTCGGCCGGTGCGATCAGGCCCACGTGGTTGTCCGGCCGGACCAGCACGAGGATGTCGGTGCCCGCTTCGACGCCGTACGCCGAGCGGGCGTGGCCCGCGTCGTCGGTCAGGTCGTGACGGGCTCCCGCGTCCACTCCGTCCGCCCCGTCCGCCCTGTCCCCCTGCGTCGTGTCGTCGTGCGCGTCCACCCCGTACGCCCGCAGCGTGTCGCCGTACGCGTCCGCCGCCGCCCGCAGCGTGTCCGTCGTGCCGGGGCCGAAGCCCAGCAGGGTGAAGTGGGGTCCGGCGAACGTCTCGAACAGGCGGGTTGCCAGACCTGTTCCGGTGTGGCGGCAGGGTGCGTCCGGGGCGCGGTCGCCCGCCCGCAGGCGGGAGGTGGAGCCGCTGGGGGAGAGTGGGCTCCAGTGGTAGCCCAGGCCGAGTCCCATGGTTTCGCCGGTGACCGCCGAGTCCAGGCCGCCGCCCGGCCGCGTGATCGCGTCGAGCGTGGCCCGCAGCCGCTCGGAGCTGATGTCCAGCGCCCAGGAGGCCACGGGCAGCCGCTCCTCCTCGTACGTGTCCAGCAGGCCGGATTCCGCCCGGCCGGTGACGACCCGGGCGAGTTTCCAGCCCAGATTGAACGCGTCCTGGATCCCGGTGTTCATCCCCAGCCCGCCCGCGACGGAGTGCACGTGCGCGGCGTCCCCGGCCAGCAGCACGCGGTCCACCCGGTATCGCTCGGCCAGGCGCTCGTTGACCCGGTAGGTGGACAGCAGGGTGGCGTGCGACAGGCGGGCGCCCGGGAGTCCGGTGTGCCGGGCGAAGAGCCGCCGGAAGCTCTCCAGCGAGGGGGGTACGGGGGCTCCCGCCGGGTCTCGTTCCGGCCCCGCCTGGAACCACCAGCCCGATTCCGTACCCGGGATCGGGCACAGCATCACGGCGCCGTCCTCGTCGAACCACTGGTGCCAGCGACCGCGGTCGAGGCCGTCCACCTCCACGTCACCGCAGACCATCACCTGCTCCTCGTGCGTCTTTCCCTCGAACGGGACGCCGAGCAGCTTGCGCACCGGGCTGTGGCCGCCGTCGCAGCCCACCACGTACCGCGCGCCGATGCTCCGGCCGTCGGCGAGACCGACGGTCACCGCGTCGGGGCTCATCGTCAGCGCGTCGGCCTCCGAGCCCAGCTCGACCCGCACGCCGTACTCCCCCAGGCGGTCCCGCAGGATCTCCTCCAGCCGCCACTGGGCGATCAGCCGAGGTCGGTCGTACGGAGTGTCCGGCGTCGGGTGCGACGCCCCGAACGGGTCCGCGTCGGCAACCGGCAGCCCGTTCCGGTACTTGCGCATGGGCAGCGGGGCCGAGCTCGCGGCCAGCACCCTGTCGACGACGCCCAGGTCCTCCAGGACCTCCAGGGAGCGGGGGTTGGGGCCCTTGGCCCGTGAACTGCGCGGGAACGCGGGGGACTTGTCGATGATCCGTACGTCGATGGAGCGCCGGGCCAGATCGCAGGCCAGGGTCAGGCCGGTCGGACCCGAGCCGACGATCAGTACCTGAGTGAGGGGTGCGGTGGTGGGCATGGAGACTCCTCGGTCGCGGTCCGTGGACATCCAGAGAAACGTAACCGAGTTAAAAAAGCAACCGAGTAACTAAAGCTGAGTGCCGATGGCCGGCCGGTGGTGTTCGTCGCCCCGGGGTGGTGGAGCGCCGCTCAGGGGGTCGGAGTCGCGGCCGAGGAAGGTGAAGCGGAATCCGTGGCCGATGCCGAGCCCCCGGCCGACGGCGAGTCTCCGGCCGATGCCGAGCCCCCGGCCGACGGCGAGTCTCCGGCCGATGCCGAGCCCCCGGCCGACGGCGAGTCTCCGGCCGAAGGCGAGTCTCCGGCCGGCGGCGAATCCGCAGCCGACGACTTCCGCTGGGCCGTCGCCTGTGCCGCCGCTGTCGTACGGGCCTGCACCTGCGCCTTCGTCCGTCGAGCCGTCCGGAACACGTCCCAGGTCAGCAGGGTGAGAGCCAGCCACACCAGGGCGAACCCGGCCCACCGCTCCGGCGGCATCTCCTCGTGGAAGTACAGGATGCCGAGGATGAACTGGAAGACGGGCGCCAGATACTGCAGCAGGCCCAGCGTGGAGAGCGGAACGCGGATCGCCGCCGCCCCGAACAGGACGAGCGGCGTGGCCGTGACGACCCCCGTCGTGGCCAGCAGGGCCGCATGGCCGACGCCCTCGGAGGCGAAGGTCGCATCGCCCTGCGCGCCCAGCCACAGCAGATAGCCGAGCGCGGGCAGGAACAGGACGGCGGTCTCGGCGGTCAGCGACTCCAGGCCGCCCATGTTGACCTTCTTCTTCGCCAGCCCGTACGTCGCGAAGGAGAACGCCAGCGCCAGCGAGATCCACGGCGGCCGTCCGTAACCGATCGCCAGCACGAGCACCGCCACGACAGAGGTGCCGACCGCCACCCACTGCGCGGGGCGCAGCCGTTCGCCGAGGAGCAGGACGCCCATGGCGATGGTGACCAGCGGATTGATGAAGTAGCCGAGCGACGCCTCGACGACATGGCCGTTGTTCACGGCCCAGATGTACAGACCCCAGTTGACCGTGATCACGGCCGCCGCGATCGATATCAGGCCGAGCTTCCGCGGCTGCCGGACCAGCGCGCCGATCCAGGACCAGCGGCGCAGTACCAGCAGCGCGATGCCGACGACCCCGAGCGACCAGACCATGCGGTGGGCCAGGATCTCGATCGCGCCGGCGGGCTTCAGCAGCGGCCAGAACAAGGGGACGACGCCCCACATGCTGTAGGCGCCGATGCCGGACAGCAGTCCGGCCCGCTGTTCATTCGTCCCCTTCACGGACCCTCCCGGCTCGATCGTGTCAACTGCCGCGTCGACTGCACGACGGTAGCGCCGGGAGGGCCCGGTGTCATAGCCGTATCGCCATACGGTCATGACATGAGGTGCCGCCGGCCCGGCCGGCCCGCCCGGCGCGGATCCAGTGTCGAGGTGGACGGCGGTGACCGGGTGAACTCCCCTTCGGTATCCGGGAGTTCACGTCGGACAGATCAAGCGACGGCGGTACGGGCACCGGGGGACAGCTTCTGTTCGAATCGGTAAGGTCGCTGCCGCGCAGAGCGAGCTGACGCACACGGGGGAGAGCGGGGCACGGATGCACGTCCTGGAGCCGGGGGATCCGCGGCGGATGGGGACTTCACGCTGATCGGCAGGCTGGGTGCCGGTGGTATGGGCCAGGTCTTCCTGGGACGTTCCGCGGGCGGGCGGGCCGCGGCGGTGAAGGCGGTCAAGGCGGCGCTGGTCGAAGACCCCGAGTTCCGGGCCCGGTTCCGCCAGGAGGTCGCCGCGCTGCACCGGGTGGGCGGTGAGTGGACGGCGTCGGTGCTGGGCGCCGGCACCGAGGCCGCGGCACCCTGGGTGGCCACCGAGTACGTGCCCGGACCCTCACTGCACCAGGTCGTCGAGTCGGGCTACGGGCCACTGCCCGAGGCCACACCGCAGTCCCTGGCCGGGCGGCTCGCCCGGGCGCTGCGCGCCATCCACGGCGCGGGCCTGGTGCACCGTGACCTCAAACCGTCGAACATCCTGCTGACCGTCGACGGCCCGCGCGTCATCGACTTCGGCATCGCCCGGGCGCTCGACACCGTCGCGCGCTGCAGTACAGCATGGACGCGACCGCGGAACCGGCCGAGTACGTACGGAAGTCCTGACCGCCGCTCCGGACGGCGACGTCACGCGACGCCGGGGCGAGGGATACGACGGTGAGACGGCCGTCGCCCCGGTATCGGCCCCGCCCCCGGCGTCGCTCCCGATGCGGGGCGATGCGGGGGGCGGGGCGACATGCGAGGACACCGCCTACGCGGCAGCCACCGCCGCGGCGACCGTCTCGGCGAGGGGCGTCGTCGGGCGGCCGATCAGCCGGGCGAGGTCGCCACTCGTGCCGGCGAGCCGCCCCCGCTCGATGGCGGCGTCGACGCCGACGAGGATCGCCGCGAAGCCCTCGGGCAGACCGGCCCCCACGAGGATCTCCTGGTGCACGGCGGCCGGGACGTTCTTGTACACGATCTCCTGGCCGGTGGCCTCGGCGACCAGCGCGGCGTACTCCTCGAACGACCAGGCGACATCGCCGCTCAGCTCGTAGACCGCGCCGATGTGGCCCTCGCCGGTCAGCACGGCCGCCGCCGCGGCGGCGTAGTCGGCGCGGGTGGCGGAGGCGACCCGGCCGGCGCCCGCGTTGGCGACCACGGCGCCGTGCTCCAGGACGGGGGCGAGGTTGGCGGTGTAGTTCTCGGTGTACCAGCCGTTGCGCAGGAACGTGTACGGCAGCCCGGAGTCGAGGATCAGCTGCTCGGTGGCCCGGTGGTCGTCGGCCAGCTCGAAGTCGGCGTCGGGACCGCCGAGCACGCCGGTGTACGCGAGCTGCGCGACGCCCGCCGCCTTCGCCGCGTCGATGACGGCGGTGTGCTGCGGTACGCGCCTGCCGACGTCGTTGCCGGAGATGAGCAGCACGCGGTCACCGGCGCGGAAGGCGTCCTTGAGGGATTCCGGGTGGTTGTAGTCGGCGAGGCGGATCTCGACGCCGCGAGCGGCGAACGGGGCGGCCTTCTCCTCGTCGCGGACGACGGCGACGACCTCGCTCGCGGGCACGGCGGCGAGGAGCTGGTCGATGACGAGACGGCCGAGCTCTCCGGTCGCTCCGGTGACAACGATGCTCATGGGGGTTTCTCCTCGTGGGTGGCTCTTGTCCTCATGCGGGCTTGGAACTCACTGTACGAGGTGCACTAACCAATCGAAAGTACCCACCTTGAAGTAAGGTACTGGCATGAGCGTGAGTGACGTGAGTGGAAAGCCCGATGTGAACCGGCCGATGTGCCCCTCGCGGCTGGTGCTCGAACATGTCACCAGCCGCTGGGGCGTACTGGTCCTCGCCGCCCTGCTGGACCGCTCCTACCGCTTCAGCGAACTGCGCCGCGAGGTCGGCGGCGTCAGCGAGAAGATGCTGGCGCAGACCCTCCAGACGCTGGAGCGCGACGGCTTCGTCCACCGGGACGCGAAGCCGGTGATACCGCCGAGGGTGGACTACTCGCTCACCGGTCTGGGCCGGGAGGCCGCCGAGCAGGTGTGGGCGCTGGCCCGCTGGACGGAGCGGAGCCTGGACGCCGTGCAGGCGGCCCGCGAGGTGTACGACGCGGAGAAGAGCGGGCGGGCTCAGTCCGGCTGAGGCGCGTGCCCCTCCTCCAGCGACCGCAGCGCCCGCGAGACGTCGAACGGCAGGATCGTCACCGCCACATGCGGCAGTTGCGCCAGCGTCTTGGCCATCTGCTCACCCGTGCCCCGGTGCAGCATCTTCCCGAGGGTGTTGCGGTACGTCCGCCGGGGCACCAGCACCGTCAGCCATGTCTCTCCGTCCTCCGTGATGCGGGACGCGAGCTCCTTCATCGCGTGGCGCAGCCGCCGGTCCGGGCAGTCCACCAGGTCCAGGGGCACGGACGTGGCCGCGGTCGCCTCCCAGCGGGCCGCCAGCCTTCTGCCGTACGCCTCGTCGATCGCGAAGTGCACCGCGCGGATCCGGTCCGGGTGCAGCTCGTGGGCGTACCGCAGGGCCTTCAGCGTTGCCAGGTCGAGCGTCTCGACCAGGACGATGACCAGATGGCGGCGGGTCTGCGGCCGGTCGGCGCCGGGAGCCTGGATGCTCTCCAGCGCTGCCGCCTCACGCCGGTACTCGCGGTTGATCCGCGTCAGCGCCCACACCCCGAGCGGGAAGACCACCACGACCAGCCAGGCGCCCTCGGTGAACTTGGTGACGGCGAAGATCAGCACCACCGCGGCCGAGATGACCGCGGCGGTCCCATTGACCGCGATCTTGAGCCGTCGGTGCCGTTCACGGCGCCGCAGATGGTAGGCGGTGAGCCCGGCCCCGGCCATGGTGAAGGCGGTGAACACGCCGATCGCGTACAGCGCCACCAACTTGTCCACGCTGGCTCCGGTCACCACCAGCAGCGCCAACGAGACGACGGCCAGCGCCATGATGCCGTTGGAGAACGCCAGCCGGTGCCCGCGCCGGGTCAGCACCCTGGGCAGGAACCGGTCCTTGGCGACAAAGCTGGCGAGGTACGGAAAGCCGGTGAACGGGGTGTTGGCGCCCGTGTAGAGGACCAGCGCGGTCGCCAGTTGCACGAAGACCAGCCCGATCGTCCCGAGCGGTCCGCCGCCGAACGCGAGATGGGCCTCCTGCGCGATCACGGTCGGAGTGCCGTCGGTGTACGGGACGGCATGGGTGAAGTGCGCCAGCGTGGAGACGCCGAGCACGAGGACGCCGAGGATCGCGGACATGGCGATGAGGGTGCGGCGGGCGTTGCGGCCCTGGGGTTCACGGAACGTGGAGATGCCGTTGGAGATCGCTTCGAGCCCGGTGAGGGACGAGCCGCCGTTGGCGAACGAGCGCAGCACGATGAAGAGCGAGGCGCCGTAGAGCCAGCCGTTGCCCGGGGTGCCGAGCGGTACGACCCCGTCGGCGTGCAGGTCGGCGTGGGGCAGTTCGCCCGTGAGCGCGCGCAGCGCGGCGACGACGAGAATCAGGCCGACGGCGGCCATGAAGAGATACGCGGGCAGCGCGAAGGCCCGGCCCGCCTCCCGGACCCCGCGCAGGTTCCCGTAGGCGAGCAGCACGATGACGGCGACGGAGACCGGGAGCTGCACATGGTCCAGCCCGGTGAAGTTCTCGCCGATCAGATGGGCGAGCGAGATCAGGGCGTTGGTGCCGGCCGAGACCTGGACGGCGACGGTGACGATGTAGTCGACGAGCAGGGCCACGGCGGCGATCTGCGCGATGTTCGGCCCGAAGTTCTCCCGGGCGACGACATAGGACCCGCCCGCCCGGGTGTAGATCATCACGACATCGCTGTAGCAGAGCGTGAGCAGGATCAGTACGAGCAGAATCGCGCCCGTCACCGGCATGAGCAGCGTGAACGCGGCGGCTCCGACGACGGGTACGAGGACCCGGAGCATTTCCTCGGAGCCGTACGCGGACGAACTGATGCAGTCGGAGGCGAGCACCCCGAGCGCCGTCCGGTTGTTCAGCTTCTCCTCGCTGATGCGCTCGGTGGTGAGCGCTCGGCCGAGCAGACGCCGCTTGATGCGGTAGGCGGGGCGGTCCAGGGTCATGGCCACATGGTGCGTGGTGGTCGGCCGCACCCCGGAGCGCAATCGCCGGACGGGCCGAAAAACAGCCCGTCCGGCGACACGGAAGCGCTACCGGGTGCCGCGGGCCGGAGAGGGTCACCGACAGCCCTCAGCCGACGACCGTCCAGTTGTCGTTGCCCGCGAGCAGCGCGGCCAGGTCGCCCTTGCCGTTCCGCTCGACGGCGGCGTCGAGCTGCTCGGCCATCTGCGTGTCGTAGACCGGCCGGTCGACGCTGCGCAGCACCCCGATGGGGGTCTGGTGCAGTGTGTCGGGGTCGGCGAGCCGGGACAGCGCGAAGGCCGTGGTCGGGCTGGCGGCATGGGCGTCGTGGACGAGGATCCGCGACCGGTTCTCCTCGGTGACCGCGACGACCTCCAGATCGCCCGTCGCCGGGTCGCGCACGACCCCCTTGCCGTTGTCCGTGCCGAAGAGGATCGGCTGCCCGTGCTCCAGCCGGATGACCGCGTCCTGCGCCTGCTCCTTGTCCTTGAGGGCCTCGAAGGCGCCGTCGTTGAAGATGTTGCAGTTCTGGTAGATCTCCACGAGCGCCGTGCCGGGGTGGTCGGCCGCCGCGCGCAGCACGCTCGTGAGGTGCTTGCGGTCGGAGTCGATGGTGCGGGCGACGAAGGACGCCTCCGCGCCGATGGCCAGGGACACCGGGTTGAAGGGGGCGTCCAGGGAGCCCATCGGCGTGGACTTGGTGATCTTGCCGACCTCGGAGGTCGGGGAGTACTGCCCCTTGGTGAGCCCGTAGATCCGGTTGTTGAAGAGCAGGATCTTCAGGTTCACATTGCGGCGCAGCGCGTGGATGAGGTGGTTGCCGCCGATGGAGAGGGCGTCTCCGTCGCCGGTGACGACCCAGACGGACAGATCGCGGCGGGAGGAGGCGAGACCGGTGGCGATGGCCGGGGCGCGGCCGTGGATGGAGTGCATCCCGTAGGTGTTCATGTAGTACGGGAAGCGGGAGCTGCAGCCGATGCCGGAGACGAAGACGATGTTCTCCCTCGCCAGTCCGAGGTCGGGCATGAACCCCTGGACGGCGGCGAGGACGGCGTAGTCACCGCAGCCGGGGCACCAGCGCACTTCCTGGTCGGACTTGAAGTCCTTCATGGACTGCTTGGCCTCGGCCTTGGGCACCAGCTGGAGCAGTTCGTTGGTGTCAGGCATCGATGGCCTCCTTGAGGGCCGTCGCCAGCTGCTCGGCCTTGAACGGCATACCGTTGACCTGGTTGTAACTGTGCGCGTCGACCAGGTACCTGGCCCGGATGAGCGTGGCCAGCTGGCCGAGGTTCATCTCCGGCACGACGACCTTGTCGTAGCGCTCCAGCACCTCGCCGAGATTCGCCGGGAAGGGGTTGAGGTTGCGCAGATGGGCCTGGGCGATGGGGTGTCCGGCGGCGCGCAGCCGGCGGACGGCGGCGGTGATGGGGCCGTAGGTGGAGCCCCAGCCGAGGACGAGGGTGCGCGCCTCGCCGGGGTCGTCGACATCGAGGTCGGGGACCGTGATGCCGTCGATCTTGGCCTGGCGGGTGCGGACCATGAAGTCGTGGTTCGCGGGGTCGTACGAGATGTTGCCGCTGCCGTCCTGCTTCTCGATGCCGCCGATGCGGTGTTCGAGACCGGGGGTGCCGGGGACGGCCCACGGGCGGGCCAGGGTCTGCGGGTCGCGCTTGTACGGCCAGAACACCTCGGTGCCGTCGGCCAGTTCATGGTTGGGGCCGGTGGCGAACTGGACGCGCAGGTCGGGGAGCTCGTCGATCTCGGGGATCTTCCACGGCTCGGAGCCGTTGGCGAGGTAGCCGTCCGAGAGGAGGAAGACCGGGGTGCGGTACGTCAGTGCGATGCGGGCCGCGTCGAGTGCGGCGTCGAAGCAGTCCGCCGGGGTCCGCGGGGCCACGATCGGGACGGGGGCCTCGCCGTTGCGCCCGTACATCGCCTGGAGCAGGTCGGCCTGCTCGGTCTTGGTGGGCAGACCGGTGGACGGGCCGCCGCGCTGGATGTCGATGACGATCAGCGGCAGTTCGAGGGAGACGGCGAGCCCGATGGTCTCCGACTTCAGGGCCACCCCCGGCCCGGACGTCGTCGTCACCGCGAGCGATCCGCCGAACGCGGCACCGAGCGCGGCACCGATGCCCGCGATCTCGTCCTCGGCCTGGAAGGTGCGCACGCCGAAGTTCTTGTGCCGGCTCAGCTCGTGCAGGATGTCGGAGGCCGGTGTGATCGGGTACGAGCCCAGGTAGAGCGGCAGTTCCGCCTGCCGGCCCGCGGCGATCAGCCCGTAGGACAGCGCCAGGTTCCCGGAGATGTTGCGGTACGTACCCGTCGGGAAGGCCTGCGCGGCGGGCGCCACCTCGTAGCTGACCGCGAAGTCCTCCGTGGTCTCCCCGAAATTCCATCCGGCGCGGAACGCGGCCACGTTCGCCTCGGCGATCTGCGGCTTCTTCGCGAACTTGGCGCGAAGGAACGTCTCGGTTCCCTCCGTCGGCCGGTGGTACATCCAGGAGAGCAGCCCGAGCGCGAACATGTTCTTCGAGCGCTCGGCCTCCTTGCGGGAGAGCCCGAACTCCTTCAGCGCCTCGATCGTGAGCGTGGTCAGCGGCACCGGATGGACGTTGTACGCCTCCAGCGACCCGTCCTCCAGGGGGCTGGTCGCGTAGCCGACCTTCGCCATCGGGCGCTTGGTGAACTCATCGGTGTTGACGATGATTTCGGCGCCGCGCGGCACATCGCCGATGTTGGCCTTGAGGGCGGCCGGGTTCATCGCGACCAGGACATTGGGCGCGTCGCCCGGCGTCAGGATGTCGTGGTCGGCGAAATGCAGCTGGAACGACGAAACCCCCGGCAGGGTGCCTGCGGGGGCGCGGATCTCGGCGGGGAAGTTCGGCAGCGTGGAGAGGTCGTTCCCGAAGGACGCGGTCTCCGAGGTGAACCGGTCACCGGTGAGCTGCATACCGTCTCCGGAGTCACCTGCGAAGCGGATGATCACCCGGTCCAGGCGGCGGATCTCCTTCCCGTTCGCGCGGGCGTCCGTGTGATCGGGACGGGGGGCACGCTGTCCCCCGACGAGCGCCTCGCCGGCCTCATCGGCCTGATCGGCTGGGCTACTGACCTGGCTGGTCACTGAACTGGACCTCCCTCGGGGCGGCGGCTCGGGACCGGCCGGCCCGCCGGCGGTCCCGAGGTCCACCCTACGTCGGTAAGGGTCGCCTTCCCTTGACCGATCGCATGGTGGACGTCATCGTGAGACGCGATTTGATACCGCTTTGTCATGTTTCGCAAGCCCCCCGGTCATTCGACGAAGACGCTGTGTGCTCATTCTTTGGTTCTAGGACCCCGGTCGGCCCTCGAACCGGGCCCATGTCACCCCGGCGGCCGTCACCGGCCCGCCGTGATGGCCCCGGAACGGCTTTCATCAGGCAACTGACAGGGTGTCAGGTCATCAGGAGTTCAGATAGGTCAGCACCGCCAGCACGCGGCGGTGGTCCCCGTCACTGGGGGACAGGCCCAGCTTCAGGAAGATGTTGCTGACGTGCTTCTCCACGGCGCCGTCGCTCACCACCAGCTGCCGGGCCACCGCGGAGTTCGTCCGCCCTTCCGCCATCAGGCCGAGCACCTCGCGCTCGCGCGGCGTCAGCCTGGCCAGGACGTCCTGCTTACGGCTCCGTCCCAGCAACTGCGCCACCACCTCCGGGTCCAGCGCCGTTCCGCCCTGCGCCACCCGGACCACCGCGTCCACGAACTCGCGGACCTCGGCGACCCGGTCCTTCAGCAGGTACCCCACACCACGGCTGGATCCGGCCAGAAGTTCGGTGGCGTACCGCTCCTCCACATACTGCGAAAGGACCAGCACCCCGATCCCGGGATAGTCCTTGCGCAGCCGCACCGCGGCCCGCACGCCCTCGTCGGTGTGGGTGGGCGGCATCCGCACGTCGGCGACCACCACATCGGGCAGCGCGTCCTGTCCCGCGAGATCGCGCACCGCCTTGATCAGCGCCTCGCCGTCCCCCACCCCGGCGACGACGTCATGCCCGAGATCGGTCAGCAGCCGGGTCAGCCCCTCCCGAAGCAGTACCGAGTCCTCGGCGATGACCACCCGCACCCTGTCCTCCACCATGACGCTGTCTTCCCCCACTGCTCGCTGATCCCACCTGTACGCCTACGACACCCAGCATCCCAGTATCGGCCGCCCTGTGTCCCGGCTCCGTGAGTGCGGTCAGTCGGCATGCCTTCGCAGGCGTGGTCAGCGGGTCGGCGCGGCTCCGTGGGTACGGTCGGCCGCGCCGGGGCAGCTCGCGCGGTCAGCCGCGCCAGGGCAGCTCGGCGGTGATCCGCGTCGGGCCGCCCTGCGGGGAATCCACGACGAGTACGCCGTCCACGGCCTTCAGCCGCTCGGTCAGCCCGGCCAGCCCGCTGCCCGAGGACGTGTCGGCGCCGCCGCGCCCGTTGTCGCTGACCTGGAGCAGCAGCCGGTCCGCGGTCCGCCACACCTCAATGGACGCGTGGGTCGCGTGCGCGTGCTTGCTGACGTTCTGCAGCAGCTCGGAGACCGTGAAGTACGCGATGCCCTCGATGGCCTGCGCCGGCCTGGAGGCCAGGTCCACGCCGACGGTGACGGGGACGGTGCAGCGGGAGGCGATCGCGGAGAGTGCGGCGTCGAGTCCTCGGTCGGTGAGGACGGCGGGGTGGATTCCGCGGGCGAGGTCGCGGAGTTCCTGGAGGGCGACCTTGACCTCGCCGTGGGCCTCGTCGACCATGCGGGCCGCGGCTTCCGGATCGTCGTTCAGCTTCTCCTTCGCCAGCCCCAGATCCATGGCGAGGGCGACGAGGCGGGCCTGTGCGCCGTCGTGCAGGTCGCGTTCGATGCGGCGCAGGTCGGCGGCGGCCGTGTCGACGACGACCCCGCGGTCCGACTCCAGCTCCGAGACGCGCGTCGCCAGCCGGGACGGGCCCAGCAGCCCGGCCACCATCAGCCGGTCCACGCACGCCAGACCACGGATGATCCACACGGTGATCACGACGAGCACCAGCCCGCACACGCTGGTCGCGGCCAGCTCGACGGGCGAGTCGAGGTAGGCCTGATGGTTCTTGTCCCCGTACAGCTGAACGCCGTCGACGCCCACGTACGCGGGGAAGACCCAGCGCCACAGCGGGTAGGTGAGGGCCGCCCACCCGTTCGCCCAGAGCGTCACCGAGACGATGAAGGCGAAGACCGCCCACGGGAAGTGCAGCAGCGCGTAGAGCAGATGCCGCCAGGACACCCCGCTCTTGAGGGCCGCCCCCACCCAGGACATCAGGCCGCCGGTACTGCCGCGCACCGGCGCCGGGTCTGCCACGTCCAGCCCGAGCAGCACCCGTGCCCGCGCCCGCTCCATCGCGCCGAAACCCCGGCAGAGGGCCAGCGTGCCCGCCAGGATCGGAACGCCGAGAAAGGTGATCAGCATGCCGATGCTCAGCGACGTCAGGGCGATCGAGAGGCTGAACATCACCGTGCTGATCGGCAGGCTCAGCAGCAGATGGCCGAACTCGCGCCAGACCCTTCCCTCGAAAGGCGCGCGCAGCACGGCCGGGAGGAAGCGCTTCGCCGGAGGATGGTTCCCCGAACCCGCTCCGGACCGCTGGTGGTCCCGAGTGTCCGGTCCGTATGCCGTGGCCATGGGTGCAGTCCGTTTCGTCTCGTGTCCTGCTCAGGGAGCCGGTCTCTCCGGTGGTGCCGGAGCGCGGTATCGGGGTTCCGGCCGGTACAGCAAGGGTGCTGGGCCGCAGGCCGGCGCACCATGAGGCCGGTATCCCTCTTGGGCCGGGGGTTTTCCCTACCCAGTGGCGTGGTGGCGTGGTGGCGTGGTGGCGTGGTGATGCGGTGGCGCGGTGATGCGGTGGCGTGGTGTCGTGGTGGCGTGGTGACGCCGGGCCGGGCGGACTGGGCGGTCCGGGGGACTGGTGCCGGGTCCGGGCGGGCCGAGCGCGAGGCCCTACGGGTGCCTGGCGGCCCCGGTGCGGTTCGGCGCCTTCTTGTTGTCGCGGTCGCGCTTGTTACCGGAGTCGCGCTTGTTCTCGGGGGCGCGCTTGTTCATGTGGTCCTGCCTGTTCTCGCGGTCGCGCCAGGGCAGCTCCGCGGTGACCGTTGTGGGGCCGCCGGCCGGCGAGTCGAGGACGAACAGCCCGTCGACGGCGTTCAGCCGCTCGGCCAGCCCGGCCATGCCCGTACCGCCGTCCATCCGGGCGCCGCCGCGCCCGTTGTCGCTGACCTGGAGCAGCAGCCGGTCCGCGGTCCGCCACACCTCGACGGACGCGTGGGTCGCGTGCGCGTGCTTGCTGACGTTCTGCAGCAGCTCGGAGACCGTGAAGTACGCGATGCCCTCGATCGCCTCCGCGGGGCGCGTCGGCAGGTCCACCGCCACCGTGACGGGGACGGTGCAGCGGGAGGCGATCGCGGAGAGTGCGGCGTCGAGTCCTCGGTCGGTGAGGACGGCGGGGTGGATTCCGCGGGCGAGGTCGCGGAGTTCCTGGAGGGCGACCTTGACCTCGCCGTGGGCCTCGTCGACCATGCGGGCCGCGGCTTCGGGGTCGTCGTTCAGCTTCTCCTTCGCCAGGCCGAGCCCCATGGCGAGGGCGACGAGGCGGGCCTGTGCGCCGTCGTGCAGGTCGCGTTCGATGCGGCGCAGGTCGGCGGCGGCCGTGTCGACGACGACCCCGCGGTCCGACTCCAGTTCGGCGATCCTGCGCTCCAACTCGTCGGAAGGGGAGAGCAGGCCGCGGGCCATCGCCCGGTCGGCGTTGGCGAGGAGCCGTGCGATGTAGGGGAGCACCGGCCACAGCACGAAGAGGCTCACGAGCGTCACGGTGAAGGTGAGTATCCCCCAGGGCAGCCGCATGAAGGAGTACAGCACCGTCCGCCAGCCCACCGGGTCCGAGATGCTCGCCCACAGCCAGGGGAAGAACCCCTGTTCCTTGCGGGAGTGGGCCACCGGGCTCGGTTCGTCGATCCGTACCCCGAGCATCGCCCGCGCCCGGGCCCGCTCGCTCCTGCCGATCACCCGCGCCCCATGAAGCCCGGCGGCGAGCAGAGGCAGACCGATCACCGTGACCGCAAGCCCCACGCCGAGGCCGATCATGAACACCGTGTAAACAAACCAGGCAATGGACAGGGGGAGATTCGCCAGGAGATGGGCGATCTCCTTCCATGTCCACCGATCGAAGGCGAAGCGGGCGGGCGGTGGCCGGTCGTTGTCGGGCACCGAGGGGCTCATGGTCATACGCCCAGCCTGCCGGGCGGAACCCGCGCACGCCATGGGGCTCGTGGGTGGGGGGAAGTAGGGATATCCCCACCCGCTGCCCGACGCGGCTGCTTACCCTCTCTTTAACAGGGCCTAGACTCCCGTGCGTACAGATCGTCGAACAGGTTCGAGGGAGCGGGGGACGGACATGGCGGAACTGCCGGAACCGACCGTTCTCGCGTCGGACTACTTCCACAGCTATTCAGTGGTCGGACTGCTCGCCGTGATCGGCGTGCTGTTCGTCGCCGTCGCCTTCGGGGCCGGCCGGCTGCTGCGCCCCGTGGTTCCCACGCCGGAGAAGCTCCTGACGTACGAGTGCGGCGTGGACCCCGTGGGTGAAGGATGGGCACATACCCAGGTCCGTTATTACGTCTATGCCTTCCTGTACGTGATCTTCGCCGTTGACTCGATCTTCCTGTTTCCGTGGGCGACCGTATTCGCCGCACCCGGATACGGGGCGACGACTCTGGTGGAAATGTTCATCTTCCTCGGTTTCCTGGCCGTAGGACTGCTCTACGCATGGAAGAAGGGCGTCCTCGAATGGACGTGACGAGCCCGCCGCCCCCCGGGAACCGGCCCGCGAAGCAGCCGGAACAGGGGCCCGCAGCGGCGTCCGCACCGCTGCCCGAGGGGGGATCCGCACCGCTGTCCCGGGAGGGATCCGCACCGCTGCCCGGGGAGGGATCCGCACCGGAGGTCGTTCCGACGTTCCTGCCGGAGCCCAAGCGGCTCGGTGTCCTCTCGCGCCTGGCTCCCGAGCCGATGAAGGTGGTCCTGAACTGGGGCCGTCGCTACAGCCTCTGGGTCTTCAACTTCGGGCTCGCCTGCTGCGCGATCGAATTCATCGCCGCCTCCATGGCCCGGCACGACTTCATCCGGCTCGGAGTGATCCCGTTCGCCCCCGGCCCGCGCCAGGCCGACCTCATGGTCGTCTCCGGCACGGTGACGGACAAGATGGCCCCGGCCGTGAAGCGGCTGTACGAGCAGATGCCCGAGCCGAAGTACGTCATCTCCTTCGGCGCCTGCTCCAACTGCGGCGGCCCGTACTGGGACTCGTACTCCGTGACGAAGGGCGTCGACCAGATCATTCCGGTCGATGTCTACGTCCCCGGCTGCCCGCCCCGGCCCGAGGCGCTCCTCCAGGGCATCCTCAAGCTTCAGGAGAAGATCGCCCGCGAGTCGCTGGGCGAGCGGTACACGACGGGCGGCGGCAGCCGTCCCTCCACCGCCGCCCTGCGCAGCGGCCTGGTCGCCGCCCCGCCGACACCGGGGGAGGACGGCACATGACCAGCACCCCTGCCGCGGACGCCTACGACCGGCTGCCGGACGCCGTCACCGAACTCTTCGGCGACGACGCCACGGCCGAGTACGCGTACGACCTGCTGACCGTCGACGTGCCGGCCACCTCCTGGATCGCCGCCCTCGAAACGGCCCGCGACCGGCTGGGCTGCACCTACTTCGACTGGCTGAGCGCGGTCGACGAACCGGGGACCGGCTTCCGGGTCTGCGCCCACGTCGCGGCCCCCACCCGGGGCAGGGTCCGGCGGCTGCTGATCCGTACGACCGTTCCGCACGAAGAGGCGGTGCTTCCCACCGCCGTCGACGTCTACGCCGGCGCTGCCTGGCACGAGCGCGAGACGCACGAGATGTTCGGCATCGGCTTCGAGGGACACCCGCATCTGGTGCCGCTGCTGCTGCCCGAGGGGTTCGAGGGGCACCCGCTCCGCAAGGACTTCGTACTGGCGGCACGCGTCGCGAAGGCATGGCCGGGCGCGAAGGAACCGGGCGAGTCGGAGCACGGCGGCCCGAAGCGGCGCACGATGCTGCCGCCCGGCGTCCCCGACCCGAACGAATGGGGCCCCCTGAAGGGCCAGCTCCCGCCCGCCCCCTCCCGCCCGGCCCGCACCCCGCGCGCGGCGGGCGACCGCCCGGTACGCCGCACCCGCAGCGTGAGCGAGGGCTCGACGAGTCAGCAGCCGGAGGCATCCGCACCCTCTGCGGGGTCCGCACCCTCTGCCGGGTCCGGGCCTGCGGTGTCGCCGCGTCGTGCGCGCAGCGCGTCCGAGGGCTCGACGAGTCAGCAGCGGGAGGCGGCGGCACCGGGAGCGGCGCCCGCCGAGGCACCGGGAGCGGCGCCCGCCGAGGCACCAGGACGGACCGGAGCGGGCGCGTCGGAGAAGGAGACGGGGACGGGGGCGGCCCAGCCGGGCCCCGGAAGCGCCGACGCCCCCTGGCACCACGCCCGCCCCGCCTTCGACGCCACCCCGGAGCGGGACAACGACCGGACTCGCGACAACGACCGGACTCGCGACAACGACCGGACCCGCGACACCGACCGGACCCGCGACACCGCCGATGGTGAGACGCGTGCCCGCCGGCCATCCGCCACCTCTCCCGAAACCGAGACCGAGCCCCCCGCGGACACCTCAGAGGGCACGGCTCCCGACCGACCCGCCACTCCGATCCCGGACTCCGCTTCCGCGGACTCCGCTCCCGAGTCGGCCCCCGACCACCCCGCCGGAGGCGATTCCGCGTGAACGACGCACTGGACATCGCCCTCCGGCTCGTCATCGTCTTCGCCGTGTTCATGGTTCTGCCCCTCGTCGTGGGGCAGACCGAGCACAAGGTGATGGCCCATATGCAGGGCCGTCTCGGTCCGATGTACGCGGGCGGCTTCCACGGCTGGGCGCAACTCGTCGCGGACGGCGTGAAGTTCGCGCAGAAGGAAGACATCGTCCCGGCCGGCGCCGACCGCCGCATCTTCCAGCTCGCGCCGGCCGTCGCGCTGCTCCCGTACCTCCTCGTGCTCGTCGCCGTACCGATCGGCCCCAGCGAGGGCGCCGTCGGACAGGTCGTGGACGCGGGCATCTTCTTCGTGCTCGCCGTGATGGGCGTCGGAGTGCTCGGCTCGCTGATGGCCGGCTGGGCCTCGGCCAACAAGTTCTCCCTCCTTGGGGGACTACGGACCGCCGCCCAACTGCTCGCGTACGAACTGCCGATGCTGCTCGCCGCCGCCTCCGTCGCGATGGCGGCAGGCACCGTCTCCCTCCCGGGCATCCTCAACGCCTTCGAGTGGTGGTGGCTGCCCTGGCAGATCGTCGGCGCCCTGGTCTTCTTCGTCGCCGGACTCGCCGAACTGCAACGCCCGCCGTTCGACATGCCGATCGCCGACTCGGAGATCATCTTCGGTGCGTACACCGAGTACACCGGCCTCCGTTTCGCCCTGTTCCTGCTCGCCGAGTACGCGGGCATCGTCGTCCTGTGCGGACTGACCACCGTCCTCTTCCTCGGCGGCTGGCACGGCCCGTTCGGCGCCGACGGACTCGGCTGGGTCTGGACGCTCCTCAAGTCCGCGGTCCTCGCCTTCGTCGTCATCTGGCTGCGCGTGAGCTATCCCCGGCTCCGCGAGGACCAGCTGCAGAAGCTCGCCTGGACCACCCTCATCCCGCTCGCTCTCGCGCAGATCGCGCTCACCGGCATCGTGAAGGTGGCGATCAACTGATGGCTGCGTCGCTCCCGTCCTCCCGGCCGCGCATCCCCGGTTCCGGCCTGGCCAAGGGACTGGCCGTCACACTGCGGACGATGACGAGGAAGTCGGTCACCGCGCAGTACCCGGACGTCCAGCCCGAACTCCCGCCCCGCTCCCGCGGCGTCATCGCCCTGTTCGAGGAGAACTGCACGGTCTGCATGCTCTGCGCCCGTGAGTGCCCGGACTGGTGCATCTACATCGACTCCCACAAGGAGACGGTGCCCGCCGCCGCCCCGGGCGGTCGCGAGCGCAGCCGCAACGTCCTCGACCGCTTCGCGATCGACTTCTCGCTCTGCATGTACTGCGGAATCTGCATCGAAGTGTGTCCCTTCGACGCGCTGTTCTGGTCACCGGAGTTCGAGTACGCGGAGACGGACATCCTCGAACTCACCCATGAACGCGACAAGCTCCGCGCATGGATGTGGACGGTGCCCGAACCGCCCGCGCTCGACCCGGGCGCCGAGGAGCCGAAAGAGCTCGCCGCCGCCCGCAAGACGGCGGAAAAACTCGAAGCCCAGCGCGCCAAGGAGGCGCAGGAAGCCCAGCAGGCCCAGCAGGCCCAGCAGGCCCAGCAGGCCCAGCAGGCCCAGCAGGCCCAGCAGGCTCAAGAAGCCCAAGAGACTCAGCCGGCACCAAAGACCCAGCAGCCCGAGCAGCCTCAGCAGACCCAGCAGGAAAAGGAGGGGGAGGAGTGACACTCGCAGGCGCGGCGGCCCACTCCGCCCACCCCGGCTTCCTCTCCCCGACCGGCATCGAGATCGTCTTCGTCCTCGTCGGTATCGCCACCCTCGGCGCGGCTCTCCTCACCGTCACGACCAGGCAACTGGTCCATGCCGCCCTGTGGCTGGTCGTGGCGCTCGGCGGCCTCGCGGTCGAATACCTCCTGCTCACGGCGGAGTTCATCGCCTGGGTGCAGGTACTGATCTACGTCGGTTCCGTGGTCGTCCTCCTCCTCTTCGGTCTGATGCTCACCAAGGCCCCCATCGGCCGCTCCCCGGACGCCGACTCGGGCAACCGCTGGCCGGCGCTCGGCGTGGCCGTGGCCGCCGCCGGCACACTCGTCTGGGTCGTCGTCGACGCCTTCCGTGCCACCTGGATCGACCTCGGCGGACCGGCCCAGGGCTCCACCGAGGTGACCGGAGCCTTCCTCTTCCGGCACTGGGTGCTGCCGTTCGAAGCACTCTCCGTCCTGCTGCTCGCCGCCCTCGTCGGCGCGATCGTCCTGTCCCGCAAGCACGGTAAGGAGCAGAGCTGATGCACCTCGCCTATCCCGCCGTGCTCGCCGCCCTCCTCTTCTGCGTCGGGCTGTACGGAGTACTCGCGCGCCGCAACGCGATCCTGGTCCTGATGTCCGTCGAGCTGATGCTCAACGCCGTCAACCTCAACCTGGTCGCCTTCGATGTCTGGCTGCGCGACGCCCTGCACTCCGGTCAGGCCCTCGCCCTCTTCACCATCGCCATCGCGGCGGCGGAGATCGGTATCGGCCTGGCGATCGTCCTCGCCGTCCATCGCAACCGCGGCACCTCGGACGTGGACCGCCTCCGCGACACCGCCGAGACCGACGCCGCCGAAAACCTCCCCGGCGACGAGGCCGACGAGACCCACGGCACCGACGACCAGGCCACTGCTGCGGCAGGGAAGGCAAAGAAGGCAGAGGCCACCGCGTGACCACCCCGACCCTCGCCGTCCTCGTCCCCCTCCTTCCGTTCCTGGGCGCCGCAGCCGGCCTCCTCCTGGGGCGCACGGCGCCCGGCTACGTACGCCCCCTCGCCGTACTGCCCACCTTCGCCGCCTTCGTGCTCGCCGTCGTGGTCGCCTCCGACCAGGGCGGCGGCCGCGCCATCGACGCGGCGACCCGCCTCACCCCCACCGGCTCCGTACCGATCGACCTCGCCCTGCACCTCGACGGCTTCGCGGTCCTCGTCGCCGTCCTGGTCGGGCTCGTCGCGACCTGCGTGCAGATCTACTCGACCTCCTATCTGCGCGACGACCCCCGCTACCCCTCGTACGCGGCCCTCGTCTCCCTCTTCACCGCCGCGATGCTCCTCGTCGTCTACTCCGGCGACCTGATGGTGCTCCTGGTCGGCTGGGAGATCATGGGCATCTGCTCGTACTTCCTCGTCGGCCACTACTGGGAGACGCCCGAAGCCCGCGCCGCCTCCCTCAAGGCCTTCCTGGTCACCAAGCTCGGCGACGTCCCCTTCCTGATCGGACTGTTCGCGCTGGCCGCGGACACCGGAACGTTCCGCATCACCGGCATCCTCGGTGCCGTCGCGAACGGCGGCCTGGACCACCCCACCGTCATCGCCCTGCTGCTCCTCGCAGGCGTCGCGGGCAAGTCCGCCCAGTTCCCCCTGCACACCTGGCTGCCCGACGCGATGGCCGGCCCCACCCCCGTCTCCGCGCTGATCCACGCCGCGACGATGGTCGCCGCCGGCATCTACTTCGTCGCCCGGCTCCTCCCCGTCTTCGCCCAGTCCGGCGCGGCCCTCGTCGTCCTGGCCGTGATGGCGGCCGTCACCATGATCGGCTCGGGACTCGCCGCCCTCGCGCAGGACGACATCAAGCGCGTCCTCGCCTACTCGACGATCGGACAGCTCGGCTACATGGCCGGCGCACTGGCCGTCGGCGACCGGGGTGCCGCCGTCTTCCACCTCCTCTCGCACGGTGCGTTCAAGGCCGTCCTCTTCCTCGCGGCGGGCGTCGTCATCCACGCCGCCGGGACCAACTCACTGGCCGCCATGTCCCGCATGAGCGGCCTGACGAAGCGCATCCCGGACGCCTACTGGACGATGACCGTCGCCCTCCTCGCGCTCGCCGCCATCCCGCCGTTCTCCGGCTTCTTCTCCAAGGAAGCCGTCCTCGTCGCCGCCGAGCACACCGCACTCGGTGACCGGCACGTCGCCCCGTCCGCCGCCGGCTGGATCGTCCTCGTCGGCGGACTGCTGGCCGCCGTCCTCACCGCCGCGTACGCCACCCGCCTCTGGCTCCTCGCCTTCCGGGGCCGCGGCGCAGAGGCCCCCGACCACGGCAGGCAGCCCGTCGCGATGACCGCGGTCCTCTGGGTCCTCGCCGTCCCCACCATCACCTTCGGACTGACCGTCGGCGTGATCACCGACTGGTTCGACGGCCACGCCCTCACACCGTCCCTGACCACCGCCGTCCTCTCCACGGGCGTCGGCCTCGTCGGCGGACTCGTCACCTACGGCGCCTGGCGCCACACCTCGGCACTCGCCGCCCGCACGCCCGTCGGCACCGTCGTCGCCCACCCCGACGCCGAACCCGCCCTCGTCGAGGCCCAGGCCCTGTCGGCACACACCGCCGCCTACGGCACCGACGGGGACGCCCCCGACCCGGCGGACCCCGGCCGCCTGCTGCTCGGCCCGCTCCACCGCCACGCCGCCACCGGCTTCCACCTCGACGCCCTGTACACGACGCTGTTCGTCCGCCCCGTCCAAGCCGCGGCGAGCCTCGTCCGCTTCCTCGACCGCGAGGTCGTCGACACGTACGTACGCGGCTCCGGCACCGGCGCACGCTGGCTCGGCACGGCAGTCCGCCGCGCCCAGACCGGCAATGTGCAGACCTACCTCAGCGCGCTGCTCGCCGGTTCCCTGGTCCTGGCGATCGCCGCCCTCGTATTCGCCAACGTCAACGCCGGGTCGTGAGCCGTGATCGATATCAGCGCATCCGTGATGCAGTTCCTTCTCGCGTTCATCGTCGTGATCCCGCTCATCGGGGCCGCTGCGGCTCTCCTGCCGGCCCCGCCCGGACTGAAGGGAACCGGCCCCGACCAGGCCGTGCTCCGCCACGGCGTGACCGTCACCGGCGCGATCCTCCTCGCCACGCTCGTGCTCGCCGCAGGCTTCGACCACGACCACCCGTCGAAGATGCAGGCGACCACCGACATCAGCTGGATCCCGGCGCTCGACGTCCGCATCCACCTCGGCATCGACGGCATCTCGCTCCCCCTTCTCGTCCTGACCGCGCTGCTGACCTTCCTCTGCGCGCTCTACAGCTACTTCAAAATGCCCCAGGGCCCCTCCCCGAAGGGCTTCGTCGCACTCGTCCTCCTCCTGGAGTCCGGCACCCTCGCGACCTTCGCCGTCCTCGACCTGCTGCTGTTCTTCCTGGCGTTCGAGATGGTGCTCATCCCGATGTACTTCCTCATCGCCCGCTGGGGCGGTGCGCAGAAGCAGGCCGCCGCCTGGAAGTTCATCCTCTACACGCTGCTCGGCTCGGTGATCATGCTGCTGGGTCTGCTCCTCATCGGACTGAAGAGCGGCACCTTCGACATGGTGGCACTCGCCACTGACAACGGCCGTGGGCTCACCTCGTCCGTGCAGGTCATCGCCGTTCTGGCGATCGGTGTCGGGCTCGCCGTGAAGACCCCCATGTGGCCACTGCACAGCTGGCTCCCCGACGCCCACACCGCCGCCCCGACCGTCGGCTCGGTCCTCCTCGCGGGCGTCCTGCTGAAAATGGGCACGTACGGATTCGTCCGCATTCTGCTCCCCGTCGCCCCCGACGGGATGCACACCTTCGCGCCCTACCTCGCCGCCTTCGCGGCCGTCGGCATCGTCTACGGATCACTCGCCTGCCTGGCGCTGGCCCGCCCCGGCTCCAAGGGCGACCTCAAGCGCCTGATCGCGTACTCCTCCGTCGGGCACATGGGCTTCGTACTCCTCGGCATCGCGAGCATGACCCCCACCGGAGTCAACGGCGCACTCTTCGCCAACATCGCCCACGGCCTCATCACCGGCCTGCTGTTCTTCCTCGTCGGCGCGGTCAAGGACCGGTACGGGACCGCTGACCTCGACACCCTCTCCGGCGCCACCGGCGCCGGACTCTACGGCCGGGCGCCCCGCCTCGGCGGCCTCCTCGCCTTCGCCGCCGTCGCCTCGCTGGGCCTCCCCGGGCTCGCCGGGTTCTGGGGCGAGATGCTCGCCCTGTTCGGCTCCTTCGACCCCGCCGACGGCCTCAGCCGCCCCGCCTTCCTCACCTTCATGTCGATCGCCGCGTTCGGCACCCTGCTCACCGCCGCGTACATGCTGATCGTCGTACGCCGCGTCTGCATGGGCGAGAAGCGGCCGGAGCCGCAGCAGATCGCCGATGTCCAGACATACGAGTTCGCCGCCTGGACCCCGCTCGTCGCCCTCACCGTCCTCGCCGGTCTGTGGCCCGCCGTCCTCCTCGGCCTCACCGATCCGGCCGTGCAGAAGCTCCTCGCAGGAGGCAAGTCGTGACCACAGCCGTCGTCACCCCGGGCGTCGTCACCGCAGCGGCCGAGAGCACCACCAGCCTCGTCCAGTCCATCGACTGGCTCGCGATCGCGCCCCCGGTCGTCGTCGCCGCCGTCGCCGTGATCGTGCTGGTCGCCGACCTCTTCCTCACCGAGCGACGCAAGCCCCTCCTCGGCTGGGTCACCGTGGCCGCCCTCGTGGCCGCACTCGCCCTCCTCGTACCGCTGCGCGCCGGAGACCGCTCCACCTTCTGCGTCACCGCGGCCACCACCGGGACCGGCACCACCGGGGCCTGCAGCTACACCGCCGACCACTTCGCCCTCGTCATCCAGGCCCTCGTGCTCGGCGGTGCGCTGATCACCGCCCTGCTCTCCTTCGGCGACACACGCAGACTCCCCGCGGGCGAGTTCTGGTTCCTGCTGCTGTCCTCCGCGTCGGGCGCCGCACTCCTGCCCGCCGCCCGCGACCTCGCCACCCTCGTCGTCGCCCTCGAAGTCGCCTCGCTGCCCGCCTTCGCCCTCGTCGGCATCAAGCGCGGCGACCGGCGGTCCTCCGAAGCGGCACTGAAGTTCTTCCTCTCCTCCGTCGTCGCGACCGCCGTGATGCTGCTCGGCGTCAGCTTCGTGTACGCCACCACCGGCACCCTGCACCTCACGGAGATCGCCGCCCGGCTCGACGACGTACCCGGCCGGCTCGACACCCTCGCCGAGGCGGGGGTCGTCCTCACCCTGGTCGGCTTCGCCTTCAAGACAGCCGCGGCGCCCTTCCACTTCTGGGTTCCCGACACGTACGTCGGCGCACCCCTGCCGGTCGCCGCCTACCTCTCGGTCGTCGGCAAGGCAGTCGGCTTCTCCGGCCTCATCCTCGTCACCGTGATCGCGTTCCCGGCGTACGCCGACGTCTGGGGACCGGCCCTCGCCGTCCTCGCCGCGCTCACCATGACGACCGGCAACGTCGCCGCGCTGCGCCAGAACTCCACCCGCGCCCGCAGCGCCGTACGCCTGCTCGCGTGGTCGTCCGTCTCCCAGGCCGGCTACCTCCTGGTGCCGATCGCCGCCGCCGCGTACTCCAGCGACCGGCACGTCGGTTCCACCGTCGCGTACGCCCTCATGTACGCCGTCGTGAACCTCGGCGCGTTCGCGGTCGCCGCGCTCGTCGCCCGTACGAACCCCGGAAACCGGATCTCCGACTACCGCGGCCTGTACGCCACCCGTCCCTTCGCCGCGCTCGCGATGGCCTTCTTCCTGCTCTGCCTGGCGGGCCTGCCACCCGGCATCATCGGCCTCTTCGCCAAGGTCACGGTCTTCTCGGCGGCCGTCGACGCGGGACTCGGCTGGCTCGCCGTCGTCATGGCCGTCAACGTCGTGATCGCGCTCTACTACTACCTGCGGTGGACCGCGGTGCTCTTCCGCGCCCCGGAAGAGGCCCCGGCGGGGGCAGCCACGGCGGAGAAGCCGCCGACCGGCAAGGCCCCGGCGGAGGAGCCGCCGACCGCGGCGACCCCCGCTCCCATCAGGCATCGCGCCCCGGCCTCCCTCACCGCTGCGATCGCCCTCACCGCCGTCCTCGGGGTCGTCCTGTCCGGCGCCCCGCAGACCGTCCTCAGGTTCGCCGCCGTGAATCTCTTCTGATGTGCGCAAGATCGGTTTGCCCGGGACGGCCCGCACAGTGCATGGTCGTGGCCGAGCATCTCCACACGCGTACGCATGTCCCAGAGGAGCGAGAGCAGTGCTGAACGGGTTCAAGGACTTCATCCTGCGTGGAAACGTCGTCTCCATGGCCATCGGACTGGCCGTCGGGGCCGCGTTCACCGCAGTCGTCACCGGATTCAGCACCGCCTTCATCACGCCGCTGATCGGTCTCGCGACCGGTTCCGTCGGCGACTTCAGCTCCGCGCGGTTCTCGGTCGAGGGCACCATCTTCCCGTACGGGAAGTTCCTGGCCGCCGCCATCGCCTTCCTGATCACCGCAGCGGTGCTCTACTTCGGCGTCGTCGTCCCCATGAGCAAGGTCCAGAACCGGTTCGCCAAGGCGGACGACAAGGACAAGGTCGACATCAAGGCCGCCGTACGCGACTGCCCCCGCTGCTACACCGAGATCCCGGCCATCGCCTCCCGCTGCGCCCACTGCACCAGCGAGATCAAGCCGGACCCCGAGGCCCTGACGCTCGCCGGCCTCCCCGCCCAGCGCTGACCCGTACGCGCCGGTCCGTACGGCCTGCCCGGGGCCCGATGCGGCCACGGTCCGCCGTGCGGACCGCCATCCTGTGGCGGCAGTCACAAGGGAACTAGCTCTCCCCGCCTGGCGTTGACCAGTACGGGAGGCTCCACTGAGGAGTGGAGACCACCAAAGGGTTCCCCTGCCGCACCACTTGGAGGGCGTACCGTGCACCGTCGGCACAACGGGCTGAAAACCGCCGTACTCCTCGGGGGCCTGTCCGCACTCATCATCGTCATCGGAAGCTTCTTCGGACGTACGGGCCTGATCATCGCGCTCCTCGTAGCCGTCGGCACCAACGCCTACGCGTACTGGAACAGCGACAAGCTGGCCCTCCGGGCCATGCGCGCCCGCCCCGTCAGCGAATTCGAGGCGCCACAGCTCTACCGCATGGTCGGTGAGCTCTCCACCACCGCACGCCAGCCCATGCCCCGGCTGTACATCTCTCCGACACAGGCGCCCAACGCCTTCGCCACCGGCCGCAACCCGCGCAACGCCGCGGTCTGCTGCACCGAGGGCATCCTCCAGATCCTCGACGAGCGGGAGCTGCGCGGCGTCCTCGGCCACGAGCTGAGCCACGTCTACAACCGCGACATCCTGATCTCGTCCGTCGCCGGGGCCCTCGCCTCCGTCGTGATGTTCCTCGTCAACTTCGCCTGGCTGATCCCGGTGGGCCGGTCCGACGACGACGAGGGCCCCGGCATCATCGGCATGCTGCTGATCATGATCCTCGGTCCGCTCGCCGCCTCCGTCATCCAATTGGCCGTAAGCCGCTCCCGCGAGTACGCGGCGGACGCCTCGGGTGCCCAGCTGACCGGCGACCCGCTGGCCCTTGCCAGTGCCCTGCGGAAGCTCGACGCGGGAACGAAACAGCTCCCGCTGCCCCCCGAGCCGAGGATCGAGACCGCGAGCCACATGATGATCGCGAACCCGTTCCGCCCCGGCCAGGGCATGTCCAAGATGTTCTCGACGCACCCGCCGATGGCGGAGCGCATCGCCCGGCTGGAGCAGATGGCGGGGCGCCGCCCCTGAGGGCGGCCGAGAGGGCCTGAGGGCGGCCAGGGGAAACCACGGGGCCCGAGGGACAGCTGGCGGAGCCGTGAGACACGGCTCCGCCTTCGCTGACCCCCCTCGGCCGGAGCTTCGCCCGGGCAGCGGGAATCAGCCGTCACGCAGGCCGGGCCGGGCGGATCAGCCGTCGCGCAGGCCGGGCCGGGCGGATCAGCCGTCGCGCAGGCTGGGCCGCGCGGATCAGTCGTCGCGCAGGCCGGGCCGCGCGGATCAGTCGTCACGCAGGCCGGGCCGGGCGGATCAGCCGACCGCCGAACCGCCCGGCCGGGCTGCCTGACCCGAGCGGGCCGACCGGTGCGGGACGTTCTGCGTCACCGGCTTCCGAACGCCTCGTCGGTCGTGACCACCTCACGCCCCAGCGGCATGAGGGAGATGGGGATCATCTTCAGGTTCGCCCAGCCGAAGGGGATGCCGATGATCGACACGAACAGCGGGATGCTGGTGAGCAGGTGCCCCAGCGCGAGCCACCACCCGGCGAAGACGAGCCAGATCACGTTGCCCACACAGGAGGGCGCGCCCGCGTCGGGCCGTTCCACGGTGGTCCGGCCGAAGGGCCACAGGACGAAGCCCGCGATCCGCAGGGACGCGATGCCAAAGGGAATCGTCACAATCAGGATGAAGCAGATGAGTGCCGCGACCGCGTAGCCGAGGGCCATCCAGAAGCCGCAGAACACCACCCACAGGATGTTGAGGATCAACTGAAGAGGCTTCATGATCACTACGCTCCGTCTCGTACGTCCGTCGGCCCCGCCCGGTGCCAGTATCAGGCCCGGACGCCGCGAGCCGGAACCGGAGAAGGCCGGAGGGGCGGTCGTGGTCCCGGCGCACGGACCGACGGGGATTGTCAGTGCCGTCGTCCACTATGAACGCATGAACGACACCGAGCAGTTGCTCGCAGCCGCGCAGAAGACGGCACACACTGCGCCGCGGTGGGCGGAGTACCCGTTCGACGCCTTCGGCGGACGGCGGGGCAGCGAACGCACCACGGTGCTGCTCTTCGAGCCGAACGCCGACGAACCCGAACACGCCTGTTATGCGGACCGGTCCGACCGCGCCTCGTGGCTGCGCGGTTGGCTGGACGACACCGCGTGGTACTCCGAGGAGTCCGAGGACGAAGAGGCCGGCCTGCAGCCCTGGCCGGATTTCAGCGCCCGCGTATGACCCGGGGCGAGCGGTGTGCGGATTGTTCGCGGACCGCGCGCTGCAACCGCCCGACCGCCGGAAACGTCTTGGATTCCAAGAACGAGTGACGGGTAGGTTCGCACGCATGAGCATCATTGGTTGGATCATTCTTGGACTGCTTGCCGGAGCCATCGCCAAGTTCCTGCTCCCGGGGCGTGACCCGGGCGGCCTGATCGGTACCACCGTCATAGGAATCATCGGCGCCTTCCTCGGTGGCTGGATATCGTCGCGCTTCCTCGACCGCCCGATCTCCAACGACTTCTACGACACCGCCACTTGGGTCGCGGCCATCGGCGGTTCGCTGGTCCTGCTGATCCTCTACCGGCTGCTGTTCGGGAATTCCCGCGAACGCCACTGACGCCGGTCGGCTCCCGGGGTGCCCGGCCCGGTCCCGCCGGAGGTGCCCCGTCAGGTCTCGCCCGGGGCACCCAGGCCGGTCTCGCGCAGGGTGAGATTGAGCCGGCCACGGCTCAGCCCTGTCGCGGGGTCAGCCGTCCCGGGGAGAACCTTCGGCACACCGTGGAACGCGAAGCGTGAAGGGCCGCCGAACACGAACAGATCGCCGGAGGCCAACTCCACGTCCGTGTAGGGCTTTGTACGGTTCTCCGTGTTCCCGAAGCGGAAGACACA
The DNA here is from genome assembly GCF_042885475.1 of Streptomyces sp. NPDC058051. Classification (NCBI taxonomy): domain Bacteria; kingdom Bacillati; phylum Actinomycetota; class Actinomycetes; order Kitasatosporales; family Streptomycetaceae; genus Streptomyces; species Streptomyces sp. NPDC058051. Next base: position 75,270 of record NZ_JBHVRW010000011.1, on the reverse strand, counting down.
GGTGTCGCCGATGCTGAGCGACACCACGGGAGCACCGGACCGCTCCTCCTTGTCCTGATGCATCCCCATCCGCGCGTCACCGTCGTAGAAGTTGATCAGAGCGGTGTCCGGCGCATACGACCGGGCCAGGCTTGCGTCCTCCCCGTACGCCTCGGCCAGCGCCTCCCGGCCCAACTCCGCCAGCCATGGAGGGAACGCGGCGACCCGCGCACCGTTCACGTCGTCGGCCGTGCGCGAGTACCGGTACGGCTGCCAGTGCCACCCCAGGCAGACCGTCCGCACGGACATCACCCCGCCGCCCGGCAGCACCGTGTGGCGCAGGGGCACAGGCCCCCGTGCCCACTCCCGGCAGGCCGCGACCAGCTCCCGCTGCCGTTCCTGCGAGAGCCACTCGGGCACGTGCACGGCCCCCGGCGCGACGACGGCCCGCGGCCGCGGAAAGAGTCCGGACATCTCAGCGCACCGCCAGGGCGCTTTCCAGCTCCAGAAGCTGTTCCTTGCGCTCCACACCGCCCGCGTAACCCCGCAGGGCCCCGTCCGCGCCGATCACCCGGTGGCACGGGCGCACGACCAGCAGGGGATTGCGGCCGATCGCCGTCCCCACGGCCCGCACGCCCGCTCCCGGTGTACCGATCCGTTCGGCGATCTGCCCGTAGGACACGGTCTGCCCGTACGGGACGGTGTCCAGCGCCGCCCAGACCCGGCGCTGGAAGGCGGTGCCCGTGCCCTGCGCGTACGCGATGTCGAAGCGGGTCCGCCGCCCCGAGAAATACTCCTGCAACTGCGCGGCGATCCCCGCGAAGGCCCCCGGTGCGTGGACCCAGCCCTCCCCGACGACCGCGGCGCCCTTCTGACCAGGCAGCGAGAGCGAGGCGAGCGCGACTGCGCCATCGGTGCCGATGACTTCCTCGCCCACCAGCAGCAGTTCACCCAGCGGGCTGTCGACCGTTGCGTACATGGTCATGACGCGTCCCTCTCCTCGCCCCTCGTGCCGGAAGCCGACCGAATCGTCGTCCGACACGAACAAGTCTGCGCCCCCCGCCGCACCACGACCGGCGGTATTCGGACATCACATCCCGGGTGCGGGCAGGGCAGCACATCCCGCGCCACCCCGCCCCCGCCCGGAAGGCACAGGACCTGACGGGGTTCGCCGAAGACCTACCGGTAGTTCGCGAACTTTCGCCTGCGCCCTGACCTCTTGGGAAGACTCGCCCATGTCTCGGCCCGACGTCTCCCTGCCGGACCAGTCTGCCCCTTCGCCCTGCCTCGGGGAGGGGCAGGGCAGGGCAGGTTGGTCAGTGGCACTTCGGCCCCTGCCGCTATGGCCCGGCCTCGTGGGGGCGGCGGCGGATGAGCACGTAGCAGTCGCTGAAGACGGTGCCCCGGTCCGGGCCGGTGGCGCCGTGACCGCGCGCGACCAGCCGGGCGCACTCGGCGCAGCCGGGGGCCGCGTACCGGTCGAGGCGCCGCCGTGGGAACAGGGCGTCGGCCGAGGTCTCGGCAGGTTCGTGCATCGTGGCCATGGGCTGTCGCCCTTCACCTGGAGTCGGACGGAGTGGTGGGCGTCGAGGTCGGGACACAGCGGGCACACCGGCACGCCGGAAAGACATCCGTCAGGGGCGCCGGGGGACGCTCCGCATCGGTCGGGACCGGTACGTGCAGCCGGCCCCGCTCCCTGGTGACCCGCCCGGTTCGCGCCTCCCCATCGCGTGACCGTGGCCGCGCCGATCGGCCACCTTGGTGACGTGAAGAGGAGAACCTTCGTCGCCGACGCGGGCGCCCTCGCCGCCGGGGCGATGATGCCCGCCGCCCAGGCAGGGCCGCGGGTGGGGGCTGCTGATCTCGGGCGGCTGCGGAAGCGGCTGGACGGGCTGTATCAGACAGACCACACCCAGGGCAGCCTGCCGGCGCGCGCAGGCGGATCGCATCGAAACGGAGATCACCAACGCGTTGGGGCGCGCGTCGTACATTTCGGCGGTGGGGCGGGAACTGCAAAGGATGCTCGCCGAACTGCACGGTCATCGGGCCTGGTACGACTACGACGGCGGTCGGATCACCGAGGGCAGGGCGGCCTGCATGGAAGCCCTCGCCGCCGCGCAACTCGTGGACGACCCGTTGCTACAGGTCTCCGTGCTGGAAACCCTCGTTCTCCTGGCGGTCACGGCCGATCGGGCGTGGGAGGCGGCGAGTGCCGTCGAGAACGCGTTCCGCCTGGCGACGCGGGCCGGGGCCGGGGCGACCGTTCACCTCGTGATCGCTCTCCGGGGCGCCAACGTGGCTACCCATGCCGGTGATCTGACCGGCGCACGCCGGGCACTCAGCCGGGCGGTCCAGTACCAAGGGCGCACCGACTCCGACACCGATGTGCCCCATTGGGCCCGGTTCGCGGGTCCGTTCGAGGTCGATTACGCGACGGCCGACATGTACGTACGGGCGGACAGGCCGAAGCAGGCCGTGCCGTTTCTGCGGGCCGCCGTGGGCGGCATCGGCGGCGGCCTGGCGCGGAACAGCGCGTCGTACCGGGTCCGATTCGCCGGTGTGCTGCTCGCCGCAGGGGAGGTTGAAGAGGCGTGCGCCGAGGTAGACGGTGTGCTGGACACGTGGGGCGGTATCGCCTCGCCCCGCTTGCTCGGCAAGGTGCGCGATTTTCAGTGCGCGGCGGCCAACCTCGGCAGTGGGGCGGCGCGTGAGTGCGTCGCGCGCATCCACGCGACCATCTGAGAAGGCACTGGATGAGCCAATCACCCGCGATCACCGTCCGCCGGCTCGACGGCCGGGCCGCCGCGGAGGCCGAGGCGGCATTCCGCACGGTCTACGCCGAGGCGTTCGCGGAACCGCCGTACGAGGAGACCGAGGCGCAGGTGTCGGCTGCGTTCCGCCGCTTCTGCTCCCAGACCCGCAAGGAAACGTTGACGGGCGCCCTCGCGGCCACGGAGGGCAGCGAACCCGTCGGCATGGCCTACGGCTACCCCCTCAGCCCGCAAACGGGATGGTGGGACCGGCTGACCGCCCCGGTTCCCGAGGACCTGCGCCGCGAGGACGGGCACCGCACCTTCGGCCTCATGGAACTGGCCGTGCGCGTCGCCTGGCGCCGACAGGGGATCGCCCGCCGTCTGCACGACACCCTGCTGGCCGGTGTCGAGGCCGAACGCGTCCTGCTCAACGTCCACCCGGACAGCAAGGCGGCCGCTGCCGCGTACCGAACCTGGGGCTACCGCAAGATCGGCGAGGCCCAGCCCTGGCCCGGAGCGGACCCCCACGACGTGATGCTCCTCGACCTGCGCTGACAGCTTCCCGCGCGGCGGGGGCATCGACCGGTCGATCACCTCGACACGTCCACCCACCTGTGGCCGGACGAGGAGGACGCAACGAGGGCAGCCGCCGAGGCGGGTCTCGGCGATGTGCCCCCGTTGTGCCCTGCCGAGCTCGCCTGGAGCTGTTTCCGCAGGTCAGAGATTTATGCTCAGCGGTAGTTCGCGAACTGCACGGCGAAGTCGAAGTCCTGGCTCTTCAGGAGTGCCTGCACGGCCTGCAGGTCGTCGCGGCTCTTCGAGCTGACCCGCAGTTCGTCACCCTGGACCTGCGCCTTGACGCCCTTCGGGCCCTCGTCGCGAATGATCTTCGCCACCTTCTTGGCGTTCTCCTGGGAGATGCCTTCCTCGATGGTGGCGAAGATCTTGTACTCCTTGCCGGACAACTGCGGCTCGCCCGCGTCCAGCGACTTCAGCGAGATGCCGCGCTTGATCAGCTTGGACTGGAAGATGTCGAGGATCGCCTTGACCCGCTCCTCGCCGTTCGCCTCCATCAGGATCTTCTCGCCGGACCAGGAGATCGAGGCGCCGGTGCCCTTGAAGTCGTAACGCTGCGAGATTTCCTTGGCGGCCTGGTTGAGGGCGTTGTCGACCTCCTGCCGCTCGACCTTCGAGACGATGTCGAAACTGGAGTCGGCCATGACGTGTGGCTCCTTGTATCGGGGGTGCTGGGAAACGGGGTGCATACGGGCGGTTGCGGGCCTGTCGGCCCCGCGTCGCCGATCAAAGCCTAGCCACCCACGCCCGATCGAGCCGCTGATCAATCCAGTGGCGTAGCACCCCCGGGCATCAGGTATCGTTTACGTCGTTGCCAGGGAGCGCCGCCGAAAAAGTGGTTCTCATGGCAGCAATCCCCGGCGGTGTGCCCGAGTGGCCAAAGGGAGCAGACTGTAAATCTGCCGGCTCAGCCTACCCAGGTTCGAACCCTGGCGCCGCCACATAGCAAGGCCCTTGTCCCCAGGACAGGGGCCTTCTCTGTTTCCGCCGTGGGAGCCGTTGTTTCTGCCGGGATCGTGAAGAGGCTCGTGAACATGGAACCCGTACTCGTCAGCGCCTGTCTGCGCGGCGTTCCCTGCCGCTTCGACGGTCGGGGCAAGGCGTCTGCCGCGGTGGCCGAGGCCGTCGGGGACCGTCGGCCCGTCCCTTTCTGCCCCGAGGTCGCCGCCGGGCTGCCCACCCCGCGGCGCCCCGCCGAGATGGTCGGCGGTGACGGCCACGACGTGCTGGACGGCCGGGCCCGGGTCGTCGACGACACCGGGCACGATGTGACGGAGGAGTTCGTGGACGGCGCCCGGAGGGCGCTGGAGGCCGCGCGCCGGACCGGATGCACCGAGGCGCTGCTGATGCCGCGCAGCCCATCCTGCGGGCGCGGCACGGTCCATGACGGTACGTTCACGGGCGAACTCCACGCGGGCGACGGCGTCACCGCCGCCCTGCTGGAGCGCCACGGCATCACGGTCCGCCCGGCGCCCGGCGTCTGAAACCATTGCGCGCCTCGCCGCGCCGCCAAGCCCCGCCCGCGCCCCGATCTGCCCCGCGCGCCGTACCGCCGCCCGGACCGGCTTCAGTTCCCCGCGACGTCCTTCACGGCGACCGCCAGCGGTACGTTCCCCGAGATCAGTTCCAGGGTCAGTCCCGCCGTCGCCGGGGTGTCCAGCAGCTCCAGCAACGCCGCCGCCACGTCGTCGCGCGGCACGGGGCCGCGGCCGGTGGAGGCCGTCAGGAGGACGCTCCCGGTGCCCGCGTCGTTCGTCAGCATGCCGGGGCGCAGGATCGTCCAGTCGAGCGCGGACCTGGAGCGCACGTCCGCGTCCGCGGCGCCCTTCGCCCGCAGATAGGCGTCGAAGACCTCGTCGCCCGGGTGGTCGGGGTCGGCGCCCATCGACGAGACCACCACATACCGCCGTACGCCCGCCTGTTCCGCCGCGTCCGCGAACAGCACCGCCGCGCCGCGGTCCACCGTGTCCTTCCGTTCCGAGCTGCTGCCCGGGCCCGCGCCGGCCGCGAAGACCGCAGCGTCGGCGCCGCGCAGCACCTGCGCCACCTCCTCGGCGGAGGCCGATTCGAGGTCCAGGACGACCGGCTCGGCGCCTGCCGCCCTCAGGTCCTCGCCCTGCTCCGGATTCCGGATGACGCCTACGGCTTCGTCCCCTCGCGCGGCGAGCAGCCGCTCCAGCCGCAGTGCGATCTGACCATGTCCACCTGCGATGACAATGCGCATGCTCACGACCGTACGCCGCAACGCGCCGTGGCGCTCAGGGCCCGCCGCAGGGGCCGGAATCCGGTCGGCCCTGGCGCGGCAGGCCGAGGGCGACCACCGTCTCCGAATCGCAGTACTCGCGCACCGCGCTCGTCCGCGTGACCACCCGGCCGCGATGCACCACGACCCGGCTGTACGCGAGTGACAGCACACCCGAGAGCTGCTCTCCGCGGACGGCCAGCAGCTCGGCCGGGAAGCCCGCCTCGACCCTGACCTCGGGCAGCCCCATCGCCCTCCTCGCGGCCGAGGAGACCGTCTCGTACGCCTCGTCGGCCCGCAGCCCGTTCTGCGAGGCCAGCAGGTAGGCGGCCTCCAGCGGATCCCCCCGTCCTACGGGGTTCGCCACGTCCCGCAGCGCTCCGCTGCCCGCCGCGACCCGCACCCCGGCCGTGCGCAGCAGCCGTACGGGGGCGGTGCCCCGGCCCTCCACCCCGCAGCAGCCGCCCTGGGGGAGGCAGATCACCGTCAGTCCGGCCGCGGCGACCTGGTCGGCGACGCGGGCCGCCGCCTGCGGGGGGAGCCGGGAGAGGCCGGCGCACGGGCCGATGGAGACGCCGGGCCGCAGCCCTCCCGCCATGGCGGCCAGCCGGCCGAGCCTGGCCGGGTCGTCACCGTCCGTGTGCAGATCGACGGGGCAGCCCTGTTCGGCGGCGATCTCCAGGACGGCTTCCGTGTACCCCGCCGGATCCGGATCGAGGTCGGGGCAGCCGCCGACGGCGCCGACTCCCATCTTCACCGCGTCACGCAGCATGGCCAGGTTGTCGGCGCCCGCGACGCCCGTGAGGAGCCGGGGCACGGCCACGGGGATCAGCTCGGCGAGCCCGCGCAGCGACCGGCGGGCCTGCAGCACGGCTTCGAGCGCGGTGAGGCCCCGCACGTCTCCGATCCGTACGTGCGCGCGCAGTGCGGTGGCGCCGTGCCCGAGCTGCAGCAGGGCCGCCTCGACGGCGCGGCGCTGGATGTCCTCCGGACGGTGCGACACGGGCCCCGGACTGTCGGGGCCCGCGCCGTGCGCGGTGAGCGCGGTGTCGCTGTGGGCGTGGGGCTCGGCGGGGGCGGGGAGCAGCAGATAGCCGCGCAGGTCCACCCGGGATCCGGGCGTGGCCAGACTGCCCGCGGTGCCGACGGCCTCGATACGGCCGCCACCGAGCCGCACGTCCACGACGCGGCCGTCGGTGAGGCGGGCGCCGCAGAGCACCAGGGAGCCGGACTCGGCGGTGGCGGGTCCGCCGGTCGCGTCGGCCGCGTCGGCGGCGTCGTCGTCCGGCTGCCGCGGCTGGCTGTCGGGCATCGCGCTCGCTCCTGGGAAGGGGGAGAAGATCACACAGAGTGAGTCGAGCCTAGGGGCGTGTTCGGTCCGGTTCGAGGAGGAGCGAAATAGTCGTACCGGCGTGGCCCTGAGGGGTGCCCGGGGTACGCGTGTACGGCTGGGGCTGTGGCGGCCGGTGTGAGTGCCGAGGCGCGGTTCACTCGGCTGGTGAGCGGCCTGGTGAGCGGCCTGGAGGGAGGCCGGCCCAGGGATCGGCGGCGTCTCGGTCGAGGGTGCCGTCCGGGGCCCCGAAACGGATTTGGGCGAACGGCGACCAACCGTGTAATGTCTTCATCGCTCGCCCCAATAGCTCAGTCGGTAGAGCGTCTCCATGGTAAGGAGAAGGTCTGCGGTTCGATTCCGCATTGGGGCTCTGGTGATCGGGAAACCCCGCTTCGGCGGGGGGATCCGTCATCAAAGCGGTGTAGCTCAGTCGGTAGAGCAAGCGGCTCATAATCGCTGTGTCACCGGTTCAAGTCCGGTCACCGCTACTTACGGTAGCCGATTGTGGGGTCGGTCCTTCGATCGGCTACTCTTTTTTGCGTTCATCCGTCCATCCGTCCGTCCAAGGAGCACTCACGTGGCTGCCACCGACGTCCGCCCGAAGATCACGCTGGCCTGCGTGGAGTGCAAGGAGCGGAACTACATCACCAAGAAGAACCGGCGCAACAACCCGGACCGTCTTGAGATGAAGAAGCATTGCCCGCGCTGCAACTCGCACACGGCGCACCGCGAAACGCGCTGAATCAGGCTCGTACACGAGGCCGTCCCCACTGGGGGCGGCCTCGTGTCGTTGTATGGGGGCTGTCCTTCGGCCTTTTCATCTTTCATCAGGAGGTTGCGAGCACATGGCGCTCGACCAGTCCTTCGTGGGGCGGATCTATCCGCCCACCCCGCCGTACGAGGTCGGCCGGGAGAAGATTCGCGAGTTCGCCGAGGCGGTGGGCGACGCCAATCCGGTGTACGTCGATCCCGAGGCCGCCAAGGCGCTCGGCCACAGTGACGTGATCGCGCCGCCGACGTTCGTCTTCTCGATCACCTTCCAGGCCGCCGGCCAGGTGATCCAGGACCCGCAGCTGGGCCTGGACTACAGCCGTGTGGTGCACGGTGACCAGAAGTTCACCTACGTGCGCCCGGTCCGGGCGGGGGACCGGCTGACGGTCACCTCGACGATCGAGGGCATCAAGTCCCTGGCGGGCAACGACGTCCTGGACATCCGTGGCGAGGTCCACGACGAATCCGGTGAGCATGTCGTGACCGCGTGGACGAAGCTGGTGGCGCGCGCCGCCGAGGAGGCGTGATGACGGCGAAGGTCGCTTACGAGTCGGTCGAGGTCGGTACGGAGCTGCCGCCGCAGTCCTTCCCGGTGACCCGGGCGACGCTGGTGCGGTACGCCGGTGCCTCCGGTGACTTCAACCCGATTCACTGGAACGAGAAGTTCGCCCAGGAGGTGGGACTGCCGGACGTGATCGCGCACGGCATGTTCACCATGGCCGAGGCCATCCGGGTGGTCACGGACTGGGTCGGTGACCCCGGTGCGGTCGTCGAGTACGGGGTGCGGTTCACCAAGCCGGTCGTCGTGCCGAACGACGACAAGGGGGCCCTGATCGAGGTCAGTGCCAAGGTGGCGGTTCTGCTGGACGACAAGCGGGTGCGGGTGGATCTGACGGCCATGAGCGAGGGCAAGAAGGTGCTGGGCATGTCCCGCGCCGTGGTGCGGCTCGGCTGAGACCGCCGGGCAGGGGTAGGGGGCGCTGTCCTCGCCAGGGGCGCTGTCCTCGGGGCGGAGCCCTCACCCCGCTCGCCCGTCGAAGGGGCTCCTTCGTCCGTGTGGCTCCCTCGTTTGTACGGCCCGCCGCTCGACTTTGTACGGCCCGCCGCTCGACGCTTGACCAAGTTAGTGATTGAGTACTAACTTCAGCGCATGGTGAGGATGAGTGCAGAAGAGCGGCGCGAGAGCGTCATCCGTGCGGCGATCACCGAGTTCGCGCGCGGCGGTTACGCCGCCACCTCCACCGAGGTGATCGCCAGGCGCGTGGGGGTCTCGCAGCCGTACCTCTTCCGCCTCTTCCCGAACAAGCAGGCCATGTTCCTCGCCGCCGCCGAGCGCTGCCTCACGGACACCCGGAAGGTCTTCTCCGACGCGGCCGAAGGCCGTGAGGGCGACGAGGTGCTGCACGCCATGGCCGAGGCGTATCAGCGCCTGATCGTCGACGACCCGGACAAGCTGCTGATGCAGATGCAGATGTACGCGGCCATCGCGGCGGCCGAAGCGGCGGGGGACCACGAGTTCGGCGAGTCGGTCCGCGCCGCCTGGCTGCGGATGTGGGACGAGATCCACCTCGCGCTCGGCGCCGATCTCGACGAGACGACGTCATTCCTCGCGTACGGAATGCTCATCAACACCCTGACCTCGCTCGGCTTCCCGGTCGACCATCGGATCTGGTCAGGGTTCTACGACTCGGCCAAACCGGCTGACTGAACAGTGCGACCCGGGTTCCGCCCGGTTTTCTGCCCAGAGAACTTAGTAACTGATAACTAACTCCAGGGGGAGCAGTGAACCAGCGCACAGCGGGCCGCTCAGGAGCGGTCTGGGCCCTCGTCATCACCAGCGTCGCCGGATTCATGGCGGCCCTCGACAACCTCGTCGTCACCACCGCCCTGCCCTCCATCCGCACGAGCCTCGGCGGTGAACTGGCGGAGCTGGAGTGGACGGTGAACGCGTACACCCTCACCTTCGCCGTCCTGCTGATGTTCGGCGCGGCCCTCGGCGACCGGTTCGGCCGACGCCGGCTCTTTCTTGCCGGGCTCGCCGTCTTCACCGGCGCCTCCGCCGCGGCGGCGCTCTCGTCCGGGATCAACGAACTGATCGCCTTCCGGGCCGTCCAGGGCGTAGGTGCGGCGATCATGATGCCGCTCACGCTCACCCTGCTCACGGCCGCCGTGCCGCCCGCCCGCCGCGGTGCCGCGCTCGGAATCTTCAGCGCCGTCACCGGCCTGGCCGTGGCCAGTGGGCCGCTGATCGGCGGCAGCCTCACCGAGCACCTGTCCTGGCAGTGGATCTTCTGGCTGAACGTCCCGGTCGGTCTGGCCCTGCTGCCGCTGGCGCGACTGCGCCTGACGGAGTCGTACGCGCCGGACTCACGGCTCGACATACCCGGCACGCTCCTGGTCAGTGGCGGGCTCTTCGGCATCGTCTACGGCCTGGTCAACGCCAACTCCGACGGCTGGACCAGCCCCACGGTCCTCACCGCCCTGTTCGCCGGCGCCGCACTCATCGCCGGGTTCGTCCTCCACGGCTTTCACGCGAAGAACCCGATGCTGCCCATGCGGCTCTTCCGCAGCCGTGCGTTCTTCGGGATCAACATGGCCGGTCTGCTGATGTTCCTCGGGATGTTCGGGTCGATCTTCCTGCTCAGCCAGTACTTCCAGGGCGTGCTGGGCTACTCGCCCACCGAGGCCGGTCTGCGGATGCTGCCCTGGACCGGAATGCCGATGCTGGTCGCGCCCGTCGCGGGGATGCTCTCCGACCGGTTCGGCGGCCGGCCCGTGGTCGTGGCCGGGCTCGTTCTCCAGGCCGCCGGCCTCGCCTTCTTCGCGATGGCCCTCGGCCCCGACGCCTCGTACGCCTCGCAACTGCCCGGCCTGATCGTCGGTGGCGTCGGCATGGCCCTGTACTTCGCGCCCGCCGCCAGCCTCGTGATGTCCAGCGTCCGCCCCGCCGAGCAGGGCATCGCCTCCGGCGCCAACAACGCCCTGCGCGAGGTCGGCGGAGCCCTCGGGGTCGCCGTGCTCGCCACGGTCTTCTCCTCGCAGGGCGGTTACGCATCCCCGCGGGCCTTTACGGACGGGACTGTTCCGGCGGTGTGGATCGGCGCCGGCGCGGTGGCGCTGGCCGCTCTCGTCGCCCTGCTGATCCCCGGCCGCCGCAGCGTCTCGGCCACGCCGCCCGAGCCGGCCGGGGAGCGTGCCCTGGCCGCAGCCTGAGCCGCGGTCCCGTGTGCACGGTCCGCGGATCTGTCTGAGTCGCGGACCTGTGTGCACGGTCCGCGGGCCTGTCTGAGCCGCGGCCCCGTGCGTACGGTCCGCGGCCCCGCCCGAGCGGCGGGGCCGCGGACCGTACTCTTGTCCCCGTGCAGGAACTCCACGACGCCCCCCTCGCCCCCCTGACCACCTTCCGGCTCGGCGGCCCCGCCGCCCTCCTCCGCACGGCGACGACCGACGCCGAGGTGATCGAAGCCGTCCGCGAGGCCGACGAGAACGGCACCCCGCTCCTCGTCATCGGCGGCGGCAGCAACCTGGTCATCGGCGACAAGGGCTTCGACGGCACTGCCCTGCGCATCGCGACCAAGGGTTTCGCCCTGGACGGTACGACGCTGGAGCTGGCCGCGGGGGAGGTCTGGACGGACGCCGTCGCCCGTGCCGTCGAGGCCGGGCTCGCGGGAATCGAGTGCCTGGCCGGAATCCCCGGATCCGCGGGTGCGACGCCGATCCAGAACGTCGGCGCCTACGGCCAGGAGGTGTCCTCCACCCTCACGGAGGTCGTCGCCTACGACCGGTACACCCGCGAAACCGTCACCATCCCGAACGCCGCGTGCGCCTTCTCCTACCGGCACAGCCGCTTCAAGGACGAACCCGACCGCTTCGTGGTGCTGCGTGTCCGCTTCGAGCTGGAGGACGCGGGAGGTATGTCCGCCCCCCTGAAGTACCCGGAGACGGCCCGCGCCATGGGCGTCGGACACGGCGAGCGCGTGCCCGTCGCGGCGGCCCGCGAAACGGTGCTCAGGCTCCGCGCCGGCAAGGGCATGGTGCTGGACCCGGAGGACCACGACTCCTGGTCGGCGGGCTCCTTCTTCACGAACCCGATCCTGGAGGAGGCGGAGTACGAGGCGTTCGTCGCCCGCGCCAAGGACCGGCTCGGTCCCGAGGCGACGCCCCCCGCCTTCCCCGCGGGCGGGGGACGCACCAAGACCTCCGCTGCCTGGCTCATCGACAAGGCCGGTTTCACCAAGGGGTACGGCACGGGACCGGCCCGTATCTCCACGAAGCACACCCTCGCGCTCACCAACCGCGGCGACGCGACCACCGAGGACCTTCTCGCGCTCGCCCGGGAGGTCGTCGCCGGGGTCCAGGAGGCATTCGGCGTCACGCTCGTCAACGAGCCCGTGACGGTCGGCGTGAGCCTGTAGCGGGCGCGCCGCTCGCCACGCCCACGCCCTGCCGCCCCGCCCGCTCGCCACACCTCCGCCCTGTCGCCCCGCCCGTACGCCGTGCCCCCGCCCTGTAGCGCCGATCAGTACGCCACGCCCACGCCCTGCTTCACCGCCGCCGGATCGTCGATGAGTGCCAGCATCGCGTGCGCCACATCGGCCCGGGAGATGGAGCGGCCGCTGCGCGGGTTTCCGCCGTGGACCGTGCGGTACTTCCCGGTCAGCGGACCGTTGGTGAGCTTCGGGGGCCGCACGGACGTCCAGTCCGTCGCGCTTCGGGCCAGCGCGGCCTCCATCCGTGTCAGGTCCGCGTAGACCTCCTTGAGGATCGCGCCGATCCCCTTCCGCACGATCCGGTCCAGCAGTGGATCGTCCGCGCACGCGGGACCGACCGGAGCGGCACTGACCACCAGCAGCCGCCGCGTCCCCTCGACCTCCATCGCCCGCAGCACCGACCGGGTGAGCCGCTCGGCGATCCCGTCGGCCTTCCGGCCGTGCGAGCCGAGCCCGGAGAGCACCGCGTCCCGCCCCGCCACCGCCTCGCGCAGCGCCTCCGGGTCGTCGACACACGCGGCCGTGTGCACCTGTACGTCGGAGAGCGGTACGGGCAGCCGCGCCGGATCGCGGACCACCGCCGTCACTTCATGGCCGGCCGCCACTGCCTGGCGGACGATCTCCTGACCGATGCCGCCCGTCGCACCGAACACCGTGATCCTCATTGCGCACCCTCCCGGGGTGGGTAAGTATTCACTCACCCCTAGAGTGAGTGGATACTCACCATCGCGTCAAGCTTCGTTGGAGTGCACATGGAGCAACGGCCGGCCCGCGTCCGCATCATCGACGCCGCCCATCGGCTGATGCTCACCATCGGCCTGGCCCGCGCCACCACGAAGGAGATCGCCAGAGCCGCAGGCTGCTCGGAGGCCGCGCTCTACAAGCACTTCCCGAGCAAGGAAGAGCTGTTCGTGGCCGTGCTCAAGGAGCGGCTGCCCAGGCTCGACCCGCTGCTGAAACGCCTTCTCGTGTCCCCGGGGGCGGGGGAGCGGACCGTCGAGCAGAACCTCACCGAGATCGCCCGGCAAGCCGCCCTCTTCTACGAGCAGAGCTTCCCGATCGCCGCCTCCCTGTACGCCGAGCCGCGGCTCAAGGAACGTCACAACGCGGTGATGAGGGAGCTGGGCACCGGACCGCACATGCCCCTCCGCGGTCTCGACGCGTATCTGCGCTCCGAGCAGGCCGCCGGGCGGGTGAGGGCCGACGCGGACACCTACGCGGCCGCGTCACTGCTCCTGGGGGCCTGCGCCCAGCGGGCCTTCGCCTACGAGGCCACGGAGAGCGGCGGGCCGCCGCAGACCCTCGACGACTTCGCGGCGTCCGTGGCCGGGGCGCTGATACGGGGGATCGGGGCGTAGCCCGCCCCTGTGCGGCGGCCGGGGTCAGGCCCGGGGCGGCCACCGACCCTGTGCGGAGCCCCGGGGGTCACGCCCGGAGCGGCGCCCGGCCCGCCGGTGCGGACAGCCAGTCGTCGATGCCCTCCAGGAGCCGTGTCCGTACCGCGTCCGGCGCCGCGGAGCCGCGTACCGACTGGCGGGCCAGTTCCGCCAGCTCCTCGTCCGTGAACGCGTGGTGGCGCCGTACGAGGTCGTACTGCGCGGCCAGGCGCGAGCCGAAGAGCAGCGGGTCGTCCGCGCCGAGCGCCATCGGCACCCCGGCCTCGAACATGGTGCGCAGGGGTACGTCGGCGGGCTTCTCGTAGACGCCCAGCGCCACGTTCGACGCCGGGCAGACCTCGCAGGTCACCCCGCGCTCCGCCAGTCTGCGCAGCAGCCGCGGGTCCTCGGCGGCCCGTACACCGTGCCCGATCCGGGACGCGTCCAGGTCGTCCAGGCAGTCCCGCACGCTCGCGGGGCCGGCCAGTTCACCGCCGTGCGGGGCCGCCAGCAGACCACCCTCGCGGGCGATGGCGAAAGCCCGGTCGAAGTCCCGCGCCATTCCGCGGCGCTCGTCGTTGGAGAGCCCGAATCCGACGACGCCCCGGTCCACGTACCGCACCGCGAGACGGGCCAGGGTGCGTGCGTCCAGCGGATGCTTCATCCGGTTCGCCGCGATCACCACCCGTATCGGCAGACCGGTCTCGCGCGACGCGCTGTCCACGGCGTCCAGGATGATCTCGATCGCCGGGATCAGCCCCCCGAGCAGCGGGGCGTACGAGGTGGGATCGACCTGGATCTCCAACCAGCCCGAGCCGTCCGCGACGTCCTCCTGGGCCGTCTCGCGCACGAGGCGCTGGATGTCCTCGGGGGCCCTCAGGCACGATCGGGCGATGTCGTAGAGCCGCTGGAAACGGAACCATCCGCGTTCGTCCGTGGCACGCAGACTGGGCGGCCCGCCGCCGGTCAGGGCCTCCGGCAGATGCACGCCGTACTTGTCGGCGAGTTCGAGCAGGGTCGTGGGCCGCATCGACCCGGTGAAATGCAGGTGCAGGTGGGCCTTGGGCAACAGCCGTACATCACGCTCCATTCCAAGATCCTGCCGCACGCGGGGGGTCCAGCGGTAGCCGCTTTCCCCATTGAGTTGACCCTCGAACACACGAGCGACCCCCGGCCGGGGCCGGGGGTCGCTCGTGGAACGCGGGAGGTGCTACGCCTTGGCCTCGGCCAGCAGCTTCTGGAGCCGCGAGACGCCCTCGACGAGGTCGTCGTCGCCCAGGGCGTACGAGAGCCGCAGGTAGCCCGGCGTGCCGAAGGCCTCGCCCGGAACGACCGCGACCTCGGCCTCGTCCAGGATGAGGGCCGCCAGCTCGACCGTGGTGGCGGGGCGCTTGCCGCGGATCTCCTTGCCGAGCAGCTCCTTCACCGAGGGGTACGCGTAGAACGCGCCCTCGGGCTCCGGGCACAGCACGCCGTCGATCTCGTTGAGCATGCGGACGATGGTCTGCCGGCGCCGGTCGAAGGCGGTGCGCATCTCGGCCACCGCGTCCAGGCTGCCGGAGACGGCGGCCAGCGCTGCCACCTGGGCGACGTTGGAGACGTTGGACGTGGCGTGCGACTGCAGGTTGGTCGCGGCCTTGACGACGTCCTTGGGGCCGACGATCCAGCCCACCCGCCAGCCGGTCATCGCGTACGTCTTGGCGACACCGTTGACCACGATGCACTTGTCACGCAGCTCGGGCACGATCGCGGGCAGCGAGGTGAACGTCGCGTCGCCGTAGACCAGGTGCTCGTAGATCTCGTCGGTCAGCACCCACAGACCGTGCTCCACGGCCCAGCGGCCGATCGCCTCGGCCTCGGCCTCGCTGTACACGGCGCCGGTCGGGTTCGACGGGGAGACGAACAGGACGACCTTCGTACGCTCCGTGCGGGCCGCCTCCAGCTGCTCGACGGAGACCCGGTAGCCGGTGGTCTCGTCGGCCACGACCTCCACCGGGACGCCGCCGGCCAGCCGGATCGACTCGGGGTACGTGGTCCAGTACGGAGCGGGGACGATGACCTCGTCGCCCGGGTCGAGGATCGCGGCGAACGCCTCGTAGATGGCCTGCTTGCCGCCGTTGGTCACCAGGATCTGGGCGGGGTCGACCTCGTAGCCGGAGTCGCGCAGCGTCTTCTCCGCGATGGCGGCCTTGAGCTCCGGGAGCCCTCCCGCCGGGGTGTAGCGGTGGTACTTCGGGTTGCGGCAGGCCTCGACCGCGGCCTCGACGATGTAACCGGGGGTCGGGAAGTCGGGTTCACCGGCACCGAAGCCGATCACCGGACGGCCGGCGGCCTTGAGGGCCTTGGCCTTGGCGTCGACGGCGAGGGTGGCGGACTCGGAGATCGCACCGATGCGGGCGGAGACCCGGCGCTCGGAGGGAGAAGTTGCAGCGCTCATGGCGCCCATGGTCCCAGACGGCGTTCCCGGTCGGCACACGGGTTTCAGTGACCGGACACGACTCCGACAGCATGCGGACACCGAGCGACCGCGAGCGGTCACGAGCTTTCTGTTCGACGCCGGGCCGAGGAACACGTACACTCACCTGTCGTTGGCCTTCACCAGCCGCACCGTTCCTGCACCTGGATCATCGGGAAAGATGCGGTAGGTTGGTGGAAACCACAAAGGGTCGTAGCTCAATTGGTAGAGCACTGGTCTCCAAAACCAGCGGTTGGGGGTTCAAGTCCCTCCGGCCCTGCTACACACTCCTTCGCCAGGATGTGTGCGCATGTACGTACTTAAATGCACAGCCGTGCGGCTCCACCGGGCGCGGCACGGCCATGACCCGGAATCAGGTGAGAAGCGTGACGGACGCCGTGGGCTCCATCGACATGCCTGATGCCGATGATGAAGTGCCCGAGTCGAAGAAGACTCGGAAGGGCGGCAAGCGCGGAAAGAAGGGCCCTCTGGGCCGTCTCGCGCTGTTCTACCGCCAGATCGTCGCCGAGTTGCGCAAGGTTGTCTGGCCGACTCGTCATCAGCTGACGACATACACCTCAGTGGTGATTGTTTTCGTCGTCGTCATGATTGGTCTGGTGACCGTGATTGACTTCGGATTCCAGCGGGTCATCAAGTACGTCTTCGGCTGATCCCGCGGAGGGCGCCTCCGGGCGCCTCTTTCGCATGTTCCACCCATATGTATCCAGGAAGAAGCAGCCACCGTGTCTGACCCGAACCTGAACGACGCCGTCGAGCCGACGGCGGGCGCCTTCGAGTCCGCCAAGGACGAGCTCGACATCGTCGAGGGAGCGGACGCCGAGGAGCCGGACCAGGCTGAAGCTGCCGATGCCGCCGCGGGTGAGCCCGCCGAGCAGGCCGCCCTGCACACCGAGGACGACGAGGCTGACGAGGCCGCCGACGCCGACGCCGGTACCGAGGGCGACGAGACCGACGACGAGGAGGAGGCCGAGCCGGCCGCCCCCGTCGACGCCGTCACGGCCCTGCGTGAGGAACTGCGCGGCCTTCCCGGCGAGTGGTACGTCATCCACACGTACGCCGGCTACGAGAAGCGCGTGAAGGCCAACCTGGAGCAGCGCGCCGTCTCGCTCAACGTCGAGGACTTCATCTACCAGGCCGAGGTGCCCGAGGAAGAGATCGTCCAGATCAAGAACGGCGAGCGCAAGAACGTCCGCCAGAACAAGCTCCCGGGTTACGTCCTGGTGCGCATGGATCTGACGAACGAGTCCTGGGGCGTCGTCCGCAACACTCCCGGTGTCACCGGCTTCGTGGGCAACGCCTACGACCCGTACCCGCTGACCCTGGACGAGATCGTCAAGATGCTCGCCCCGGAGGCCGAGGAGAAGGCGGCCCGCGAGGCCGCCGAGGCCGAGGGCAAGCCGGCTCCGGCCCGCAAGGTCGAGGTGCAGGTGCTCGACTTCGAGGTCGGCGACTCGGTCACCGTCACCGACGGCCCGTTCGCGACGCTGCAGGCGACGATCAACGAGATCAACGCCGACTCGAAGAAGGTCAAGGGTCTCGTCGAGATCTTCGGCCGCGAGACCCCGGTCGAGCTCAGCTTCGACCAAATCCAGAAGAACTGACCTCGTCCGCCAGCTTCTGGACACATGCCTACCCAGCAGGTCAGACCGGCCCCGCAGCCGGTCTGACCTGCTCGGTTTTTGGACGCGCAGCCATACCCGTTATCGTTGTGCGGTATGCCTCCATCCGGATGACCGGACGGCGGCGAAAAACTCTCACTAGGACCCGGAGAGAGCAATGCCTCCCAAGAAGAAGAAGGTCACGGGGCTCATCAAGCTCCAGATCAACGCCGGTGCGGCCAACCCGGCCCCGCCGGTCGGCCCCGCGCTCGGCCAGCACGGCGTCAACATCATGGAGTTCTGCAAGGCCTACAACGCCGCGACCGAGTCGCAGCGTGGCATGGTCGTGCCGGTGGAGATCACGGTCTACGACGACCGTTCGTTCACCTTCATCACCAAGACTCCGCCGGCCGCCAAGCTGATCCTCAAGGCCGCAGGTGTGGACAAGGGCTCCGGCGAGCCGCACAAGACCAAGGTTGCCAAGCTGACGGCCGCCCAGGTCCGCGAGATCGCCACGACGAAGCTCCCCGACCTGAACGCCAACGACCTCGACGCCGCGTCGAAGATCATCGCTGGCACCGCCCGTTCCATGGGCATCACGGTCGAAGGCTGATTCAGCCCCTCACGTCCTCAGTGGTAGGGCCAAGCGCTGGCCCGCACCACGACTCCACACCCTGAAACCACAGGAGCAGAAGTGAAGCGCAGCAAGAACCTCCGCGCTGCGGACGCCAAGATCGACCGGGAGCGCGTCTACGCCCCGCTCGAGGCCGTCCGTATCGCCAAGGAGACCGCGACCACCAAGTTCGACGGCACTGTCGAGGTCGCCTTCCGTCTGGGTGTCGACCCGCGCAAGGCCGACCAGATGGTCCGTGGCACCGTGAACCTCCCGCACGGCACCGGCAAGACCGCCCGGGTCCTGGTCTTCGCGACCGGTGACCGTGCTGCGGCCGCGGAAGCCGCGGGCGCCGACATCGTCGGCGCCGACGAGCTCATCGACGAGGTGGCGAAGGGTCGTCTGGACTTCGACGCCGTCGTCGCCACGCCGGACCTCATGGGCAAGGTCGGCCGCCTCGGCCGGGTGCTCGGTCCGCGTGGTCTGATGCCGAACCCGAAGACCGGCACCGTCACCCCCGATGTCGTCAAGGCTGTCAACGACATCAAGGGCGGCAAGATCGAGTTCCGCGTCGACAAGCACTCGAACCTGCACTTCATCATCGGCAAGGTCTCCTTCGACGAGACGAAGCTGGTCGAGAACTACGCCGCGGCGCTGGAGGAAGTCCTCCGTCTGAAGCCGTCCGCCGCCAAGGGCCGCTACATCAAGAAGGCCGCGCTGGCCACCACGATGGGCCCCGGCATCCCGCTGGACGCCAACCGCACCCGTAACCTCCTCGTCGAGGAGGACCCGGCCGCCGTCTGAGCCCCAGCGCTCGGCAGCAGGCCGCGTCACGCGTGACATGGACGGGCCCCGCAACCTTTCGAGGTGCGGGGCCCGTCCTCGTATCCGTACGGATCCGGTGGCTGTGTCGGGACTGTGCGTTAGCGTGAGTCTCCGATAGCCGAACGAGGGGTGGAAGCGGACATGAGGACCAGTACCGTGCGACGCGTGAGTCTGTCGATAGCGGTGGCGGCGGCGCTGACGTCGGTCGCGGCCTGCGGGCAGTCGGACGACAAGGGCGCCGACCGCGGCAGCGCCGTGGTGAAGGCTGATCCGATCGCCGCGCTGCGCGACGTTCAGACGAAGACCGGTGGGAAGAGCTCGGCCAAGGTCGAGGGCACCACCGAAATGGGCACCACCATGTCCATGAAGCAGAGCGGCACCATCGACTGGACCGACGGTCTCACCGGCACCATGGAGATCACGTACACCGGCGGCACCGTGGCGGAAGCCATGAAGCAGAACGGTGCCAGTGGCACGATGCAGGCCCGCTATTTCAAGGACGGCTACGCCGTCAACATGGGCGACGCCTTCGCCAAGCAGGTCGGCGGCCAGCACTGGATCAACTACGGCTACGCCGATCTCGCGGAGCTCTCGGGTGCCTCCGGCGAGGCGATGAAGCAGCAGATGGAGAACACCACCCCCGACCAGGGCGTGAAGTCCCTGCTGGCCTCCGGTGACGTGACGATGGTCGGCCAGGAGGACGTACGCGGGGTCTCCACGACGCACTACTCCGGCACCGTCGACGTCGCCGAGCTGACCGCGAAGAACTCCGCGCTCGACGCCGACCAGCTCGCCCAGCTGAAGAAGCAGCTGGGCGACGCCGGGATCACCACCGAGAAGGTCGACATCTGGGTCGACGAGAACGACCTGCTGGTCAAGAAGACCGAGCGCGGCCAGATGAAGACCGGCGAGCTGAACTCCACGGTGTACTACAGCGACTACGGCACGAAGGTCTCGGTCGAGAAGCCCCCGGCCGGTGACACGGTCGACTTCACCGATCTCGTGAAGAAGCAGCAGGGGAGCGGTTCGGGCGCGTCCTGAATCGTCCTGGGCCGATCGGTCTCGGCGCCTGCACCCGGCCCCCGCGCCTCCCCCGAGGAGGTGCGGGGGCCGGGTCGTTGCGTGGACCATGTTTATTGCCTGCGCGTTGTCCGAGCCGGGCGGTAGTGTCACAGGAACTTGACGAATATTTTCATATCCCATGGGGGGGATCATGAGTTTGAGCTACCGGAAGGCTGCTGTGGCCGTGCTGGCCGGTGCGCTGCTGTGCGGAACGGCGGCGTGCACGGGGGAGAAGGACAGCCCGGCGCCGGCCGCCGGCGCGTCCCGGCCGGCGCAGAAGCCGGTCGAGGTGACGCCTGCCGCAGCCGTGGAGAAGGCCGCCGAGAACACCCGGAATATCACGTCGTTCACGTACCGCATGAGCGGCAAGGTCCAGGGGCAGACCGTGGACGGCACCGCGGCGATGTCCTTGAAGCCTCCGGCCATGCAGATGCACATGAAGGGCGGTTCCGCGGGGGAGACCGGCGAGGTCGAGATACGGCTCACCGGCGACGCCATGTACATCAACGGGGGCGCGGAAGCGGCTGCCGAGATGGACGGCAAGACCTGGTTGAAGCTCGACATGGCCGAGCTCAAGAAGTCCACGGGTCAGGACCCGCTGGGCGGTCTCTCCGCCCAGGCCGACCGCAACCCCGCCGCGGACTCCCTCTCGATGAGTGCCTCCAAGGACCTCAAGAAGGTGGGTACGGCCACGATCGACGGCGTACAGACCACGCACTACATCGGCACGGTGCCCCTGGAGGCCATGCGGGCGTCGCTCGCCGACGAGGACGCGGCGACCCGCGAGCGGCGCGAGGAGGAGCTGAAGCGGTACGAGGACCTGGGCGTCGAGAAGCTCTCGATGGACATGTGGATCGACGGCAGCGACCGCACCAAGCAGGTGCGCACCCGGGCCGTCACGGACGAGGATCCGCTCGACCTGACCATCACGTTCCTGGACTTCGACAAGCCGCTCACGGTCAAGGCTCCGCCGGCCTCCGAGACCATGGATCTGGCCGAGATGATGGAGGGTGTGGGGGCCGCCGACGCCGCCTGATCCCCCGGACGGGCCCGTGCGGTGTCCGCGTCGGGACGGATTTGCTCGGCGCGACACCGGTCGCGTACTCTCCTACAGAAGCCAAAGACCGCTGGTCGTTGCTGTGCTCTCGCAAGAGGGTCAGCGACCGAAGGATCCGTTGAGTACGGGCGACCTGCGCAGGTGACTGTGGAAAGCTCCCGGATTCTGTCCGGTCGAGCTACGCCCTGGCGCCTGCGCCGGGGCGTTTCGTCTTTCCCGGCCCCTTCTGAGCGGTCCTCATCACCCGGAAGGAGGCCGACGCTCATGGCAAGGCCCGACAAGGCTGCCGCGGTAGCCGAGCTCGCGGACCAGTTCCGCAGCTCGAACGCCGCTGTGCTGACCGAGTACCGGGGTCTCACCGTGGCGCAGCTCAAGACGCTGCGTCGTTCGCTCGGTGAGAACGCCCAGTACGCCGTGGTGAAGAACACGCTGACCAAGATTGCGGCCAACGAGGCCGGGATCGACGCGCTGGACGACCTGTTCGCAGGCCCGACGGCGGTTGCCTTCGTCACCGGTGACCCGGTGGAGTCGGCGAAGGGTCTTCGTGACTTCGCCAAGGACAACCCGAACCTCATCATCAAGGGCGGTGTCCTTGATGGTAAGGCGCTGACCGCGGATGAGATCAAGAAGCTCGCGGACCTCGAGTCCCGCGAGGTTCTGCTCGCCAAGCTGGCGGGCGCCATGAAGGGCAAGCAGACTCAGGCTGCTCAGGTCTTCCAGGCGCTCCCGTCGAAGTTCGTCCGCACCGCGGAGGCGCTTCGTGCCAAGCAGGCCGAGCAGGGCGGTGCCGAGTAATTCGGCTCGCGCAATGATCGTCGCCTGACTGGGCGACGGTCGCAGCGGGCCGAACGTACGCCCGCCTACATGTAACTCCGGCACCTGCCGAATTAGTGGAAGGACGCCATCATGGCGAAGCTGTCCCAGGACGACCTGCTCGCGCAGTTCGAAGAGATGACCCTCATCGAGCTCTCCGAGTTCGTGAAGGCCTTCGAGACGAAGTTCGACGTCACCGCCGCCGCCGCGGTCGCCGTTGCCGCCCCGGGTGCCCCCGGTGCCGCCGCTGAGGCCGTCGAGGAGCAGGACGAGTTCGACGTCATCCTCACCGGCGCCGGCGAGAAGAAGATCCAGGTCATCAAGGTCGTGCGTGAGCTGACCTCGCTGGGCCTGAAGGAGGCCAAGGACCTCGTCGACGGCACCCCGAAGCCGGTCCTCGAGAAGGTCGCCAAGGAGGCCGCCGAGAAGGCTGCCGAGTCCCTCAAGGCCGCCGGCGCTTCCGTCGAGGTCAAGTGACTCAGGGAGTCTCCTGACTCCTTCTGACGTCCGTCCCGTGCGGTACGGATGTCAAAACGCGAAGGGCGATCACCCATACGGGTGGTCGCCCTTCGGCGTACCTGCGGCGGCTGCCTTGCTCTTCCGGTGGCGACGAGTATGGTGATCTTCGCCGTTGCCTCTAGAGGCCGGCGGCCGGGCGCCGGGAGGCAGCCGGGTGAGGGCGGCAGGGCGCAGTCCATGCAGGGGGGCCTTGACGAACCGCACGCGGCGCGCAATTCTCAGGACGCGTCGTCACATCGATCCGAATCCGAGGCATGGATCGTGGGCGAAGAGGGCAGTAAAGAAGAGCGCACCGTGCGCACGAGCTAGTCATAGGTGTTGAGAACAGCTGTTGAGAGCAACGTGGGTCTCTGAGAACCCCGACTGGACATCAGTGTGCCGTTTGGCTACACTGTCCCTTTGCGCTGCCTGTTAGCTGCCTCCTGCCCGTCACCAGGGGCATGCCCACGCTTGAGCACCGATGACCGAAAGTCTCTGACCTGGGATTTCTGTCTCCGTGTACAACTTGGGACCGGTACGCGCGTAGTGAGTCCGAGCCCTCGGAAGGACCCCCTCTTGGCCGCCTCGCGCAACGCCTCGACCGCGAATACGAACAACGGTGCCAGCACCGCCCCGCTGCGCATCTCTTTTGCAAAGATCAAGGAGCCCCTCGAGGTTCCGAACCTCCTCGCGCTGCAGACCGAGAGCTTTGACTGGCTCCTCGGCAATGCCGCCTGGAAGGCTCGCGTCGAGGCTGCTCTGGACAGTGGACAAGACGTCCCCACCAAGTCCGGCCTGGAGGAGATCTTCGAGGAGATTTCACCGATCGAGGACTTCTCCGGGTCGATGTCGCTTACGTTCCGCGACCACCGCTTCGAGCCCCCGAAGAACTCGATCGACGAGTGCAAGGAGCGCGACTTCACGTTCGCCGCCCCGCTCTTCGTCACGGCCGAGTTCACCAACAACGAGACCGGCGAGATCAAGTCCCAGACGGTCTTCATGGGCGACTTCCCGCTCATGACCAACAAGGGCACCTTCGTCATCAACGGCACCGAGCGTGTCGTCGTGTCGCAGCTGGTCCGCTCGCCGGGTGTCTACTTCGACTCCTCCATCGACAAGACGTCCGACAAGGACATCTTCTCCGCCAAGGTCATCCCGTCCCGGGGTGCCTGGCTGGAGATGGAGATCGACAAGCGCGACATGGTCGGTGTCCGCATCGACCGCAAGCGCAAGCAGTCCGTGACCGTTCTGCTCAAGGCGCTCGGCTGGACGACCGAGCAGATCCTTGAGGAGTTCGGCGAGTACGAGTCCATGCGCGCCACCCTGGAGAAGGACCACACCCAGGGCCAGGACGACGCGCTGCTCGACATCTACCGCAAGCTGCGTCCGGGCGAGCCGCCCACGCGCGAGGCCGCGCAGACGCTGCTGGAGAACCTCTACTTCAACCCGAAGCGCTACGACCTGGCAAAGGTCGGCCGCTACAAGGTGAACAAGAAGCTCGGCGCGAACGAGCCGCTGGACGCCGGCGTGCTCACCACCGACGACATCATCGCCACCATCAAGTACCTGGTGAAGCTGCACGCCGGTGAGACCGAGACGACCGGCGAGTCCGGCCGTTCGATCATGGTCGAGACCGACGACATCGACCACTTCGGCAACCGCCGTATCCGTAACGTCGGTGAGCTGATCCAGAACCAGGTCCGTACGGGTCTTGCCCGCATGGAGCGGGTCGTGCGCGAGCGCATGACCACTCAGGACGTCGAGGCGATCACGCCGCAGACCCTGATCAACATCCGGCCGGTCGTCGCCTCCATCAAGGAGTTCTTCGGTACCAGCCAGCTGTCCCAGTTCATGGACCAGAACAACCCGCTGTCGGGCCTGACGCACAAGCGTCGTCTCAACGCCCTCGGCCCGGGTGGTCTCTCCCGTGAGCGGGCCGGCTTCGAGGTCCGTGACGTGCACCCGTCGCACTACGGCCGCATGTGTCCGATCGAGACGCCCGAAGGCCCGAACATCGGTCTGATCGGTTCGCTGGCCTCGTACGGCCGGATCAACGCGTTCGGCTTCATCGAGACGCCGTACCGCAAGGTCGTCGACGGCCAGGTCACCGACGAGGTCGACTACCTGACCGCTGACGAGGAGGACCGCTTCGTCATCGCGCAGGCCAACGCCCCGCTGACCGACGAGCTCCGGTTCGCCGAGTCCCGCGTGCTGGTCCGCCGCCGTGGCGGCGAGGTCGACTACGTCCCCGGTGACGACGTCGACTTCATGGACGTCTCGCCGCGCCAGATGGTGTCCGTCGCCACCGCGATGATCCCCTTCCTGGAGCACGACGACGCCAACCGTGCCCTCATGGGCGCGAACATGATGCGCCAGGCGGTGCCGCTGATCAAGTCGGAGGCCCCGCTCGTCGGCACCGGCATGGAGTACCGCTGCGCCACCGACGCCGGTGACGTGCTGAAGGCCGAGAAGGACGGTGTGGTCCAGGAGGTCTCCGCGGACTACATCACCGTGACCAACGACGACGGCACGTACACCACGTACCGCATCGCCAAGTTCACGCGCTCCAACCAGGGCACCTCGGTCAACCAGAAGGTTGTCGTCTCCGAGGGCGACCGGGTCGTCGCCGACCAGGTCCTCGCCGACGGTCCGGCCACCGAGAACGGTGAGATGGCCCTCGGCAAGAACCTGCTCGTGGCGTTCATGCCGTGGGAGGGTCACAACTACGAGGACGCGATCATCCTGTCGCAGCGCCTCGTGCAGGACGACGTCCTCTCCTCGATCCACATCGAGGAGCACGAGGTCGACGCCCGTGACACCAAGCTCGGCCCGGAGGAGATCACCCGGGACATCCCGAACGTCTCCGAAGAGGTCCTCGCCGACCTCGACGAGCGCGGCATCATCCGTATCGGTGCCGAGGTCGTCGCCGGTGACATCCTCGTCGGCAAGGTGACGCCCAAGGGCGAGACCGAGCTGACCCCCGAGGAGCGTCTGCTCCGCGCGATCTTCGGTGAGAAGGCGCGCGAGGTGCGCGACACCTCGCTGAAGGTGCCGCACGGTGAGATCGGCAAGGTCATCGGCGTCCGCGTCTTCGACCGCGAAGAGGGCGACGAGCTGCCGCCGGGCGTGAACCAGCTGGTCCGCGTCTACGTCGCGCAGAAGCGCAAGATCACCGACGGTGACAAGCTCGCCGGCCGTCACGGCAACAAGGGCGTCATCTCGAAGATCCTCCCGATCGAGGACATGCCGTTCCTGGAGGACGGCACCCCGGTCGACATCATCCTCAACCCGCTGGGTGTCCCGTCCCGAATGAACCCGGGACAGGTCCTGGAGATCCACCTCGGCTGGCTCGCCAGCCGCGGCTGGGACGTCTCCGGCCTCGGTGACGAGTGGGCCAAGCGCCTGCAGGCCATCGGCGCCGACCAGGTCGCCCCCGGCACCAACGTCGCCACGCCCGTCTTCGACGGCGCGCGCGAGGACGAGATCTCCGGTCTCTTCGGGGCCACGATCCCGAACCGCGACGGCGACCGGCTGGTGCAGCCCTCCGGCAAGGCCCAGCTCTTCGACGGCCGCTCCGGCGAGCCGTTCCCGGAGCCGGTCTCGGTCGGGTACATGTACATCCTCAAGCTGCACCACCTGGTCGACGACAAGCTCCACGCGCGCTCGACCGGCCCGTACTCCATGATCACGCAGCAGCCGCTGGGTGGTAAGGCGCAGTTCGGTGGGCAGCGCTTCGGTGAGATGGAGGTGTGGGCCCTTGAGGCTTACGGCGCCGCATACGCCCTCCAGGAACTGCTGACGATCAAGTCCGACGACGTCACCGGCCGCGTGAAGGTCTACGAGGCGATCGTCAAGGGCGAGAACATCCCCGAGCCCGGCATTCCCGAGTCCTTCAAGGTGCTCATCAAGGAAATGCAGTCGCTCTGCCTCAACGTGGAGGTGCTGTCCTCGGACGGCATGTCCATCGAGATGCGCGACACGGACGAGGACGTCTTCCGCGCGGCGGAGGAGCTCGGTATCGACCTGTCCCGGCGCGAGCCGAGCAGCGTCGAAGAGGTCTGACGGGTTGGCCGGCCGGATCCCCGTGATCCGGCCGGCTCTCCCCGGACCCGTTCAGACCATTGCTGAAGTGCCCCGATTTCTCGCGTGACGCGAGGGGGCTCGAACCCCCGAAAGAGGGATTGACGACAAGTGCTCGACGTCAACTTCTTCGACGAGCTGCGGATCGGCCTTGCCACCGCGGACGACATCCGGACCTGGTCCCACGGCGAAGTGAAGAAGCCGGAGACCATCAACTACCGCACGCTCAAGCCCGAAAAGGACGGACTCTTCTGCGAGAAGATCTTCGGTCCGACCCGGGACTGGGAGTGCTACTGCGGCAAGTACAAGCGTGTGCGCTTCAAGGGCATCATCTGTGAGCGCTGTGGCGTCGAGGTCACGCGCGCCAAGGTGCGCCGTGAGCGCATGGGCCACATTGAGCTCGCCGCTCCCGTCACCCACATCTGGTACTTCAAGGGCGTCCCGTCGCGCCTCGGCTACCTGCTGGACCTCGCGCCGAAGGACCTGGAAAAGGTCATCTACTTCGCCGCGTACATGATCACGTTCGTGGACGACGAGCGCCGCACGCGCGACCTGCCCTCGCTGGAGGCGCACGTCTCCGTCGAGCGTCAGCAGATCGAGAACCGTCGCGACGCCGACCTGGAAGCCCGCGCCAAGAAGCTTGAGACCGACCTGGCCGAGCTGGAGGCCGAGGGCGCCAAGGCCGACGTGCGCCGCAAGGTGCGCGAAGGCGCCGAGCGTGAGATGAAGCAGCTGCGCGACCGCGCGCAGCGCGAGATCGACCGCCTCGACGAGGTGTGGAGCCGCTTCAAGAACCTCAAGGTCCAGGACCTTGAGGGCGACGAGCTGCTCTACCGCGAGCTGCGTGACCGCTTCGGCACGTACTTCGACGGCTGCATGGGCGCCGCCGCTCTGCAGAAGCGCCTGGAGTCCTTCGACCTCGACGAGGAGGCCGAGCGCCTCCGCGAGATCATCCGTACCGGCAAGGGCCAGAAGAAGACCCGTGCGCTCAAGCGCCTCAAGGTCGTCTCCGCGTTCCTGCAGACCAGCAACAAGCCCAAGGGCATGGTGCTCGACTGCGTGCCGGTCATCCCGCCGGACCTGCGTCCGATGGTGCAGCTGGACGGTGGCCGCTTCGCGACCTCCGACCTGAACGACCTGTACCGCCGTGTGATCAACCGCAACAACCGCCTCAAGCGTCTTCTCGACCTCGGTGCCCCCGAGATCATCGTGAACAACGAGAAGCGGATGCTGCAGGAGGCCGTCGACGCGCTGTTCGACAACGGCCGCCGCGGTCGCCCGGTCACCGGTCCCGGCAACCGTCCGCTCAAGTCCCTCAGCGACATGCTGAAGGGCAAGCAGGGCCGTTTCCGTCAGAACCTTCTCGGCAAGCGTGTGGACTACTCCGCGCGTTCCGTGATCGTCGTCGGCCCGCAGCTCAAGCTGCACCAGTGCGGTCTGCCCAAGGCCATGGCGCTGGAGCTCTTCAAGCCGTTCGTGATGAAGCGCCTGGTGGACCTGAACCACGCGCAGAACATCAAGTCGGCCAAGCGCATGGTCGAGCGCGGTCGCACCGTGGTGTACGACGTCCTCGAAGAGGTCATCGCCGAGCACCCGGTGCTGCTGAACCGTGCACCGACCCTGCACCGCCTCGGCATCCAGGCCTTCGAGCCGCAGCTGGTCGAGGGCAAGGCCATCCAGATCCACCCGCTCGTCTGCACCGCGTTCAACGCGGACTTCGACGGTGACCAGATGGCCGTGCACCTGCCGCTCTCCGCGGAGGCGCAGGCCGAGGCCCGCATCCTGATGCTGTCCTCGAACAACATCCTGAAGCCGGCCGACGGTCGTCCCGTCACCATGCCGACCCAGGACATGGTGCTGGGCCTGTTCTTCCTCACCACGGACGAGGAGGAGCGCAAGGTCGTCGGACAGGGCCGTGCCTTCGGTTCCACGGCCGAGGCGATCATGGCCTTCGACGCCCGCGAGCTGTCGCTCCAGGCGAAGGTCGACATCCGCTTCCCGGTGGGTACCATCCCGCCGCGTGGCTGGGTGCCGCCGGTCGCCGAGGAGGGCGAGCCGGAGTACCAGCAGGGCGACACGTTCCGGCTGCGTACGTCCCTGGGCCGCGCGCTCTTCAACGAGCTGCTGCCCGAGGACTACCCGTTCGTCGACTACTCCGTCGGCAAGAAGCAGCTCTCCGAGATCGTCAACGACCTCGCCGAGCGCTACCCCAAGGTCATCGTGGCGGCGACGCTCGACAACCTGAAGGCGGCGGGCTTCTTCTGGGCGACCCGTTCCGGTGTCACCGTGGCCATCTCCGACGTCGTGGTCCCCGAGGCCAAGAAGGCGATCGTCGCCGGCTACGAGGCCCAGGACGAGAAGGTCCAGAAGCAGTACGAGCGCGGTCTGATCACCAAGGACGAGCGCACGCAGGAACTCATCGCGATCTGGACCAAGGCGACCAACGAGGTTGCCGAGGCGATGAACGCGAACTTCCCCAAGACGAACCCCATCTTCATGATGGTTGACTCGGGTGCCCGAGGAAACATGATGCAGATGCGTCAGATCGCCGGTATGCGTGGTCTGGTGTCCAACGCCAAGAACGAGACGATCCCGCGTCCGATCAAGGCGTCCTTCCGTGAGGGTCTCACCGTTCTGGAGTACTTCATCTCCACGCACGGTGCCCGTAAGGGTCTGGCCGACACCGCCCTGCGTACCGCCGACTCGGGTTACCTGACCCGTCGTCTGGTGGACGTCTCGCAGGACGTGATCATCCGCGAGGAGGACTGCGGCACCGACCGCGGCCTCAAGCTGAAGATCGCCGTCAAGGGCGCGGACGGTGTGCTCCGCAAGACGGAGGACGTCGAGACCTCGGTCTACGCCCGCATGCTCGCCGAGGACGTCGTCGTCGACGGCAAGGTCATCGCGCCTGCCAACGTCGACCTCGGTGACGTCCTGATCGACGCCCTGGTGGCCGCCGGCGTCGAGGAGGTCAAGACCCGTTCGGTCCTGACCTGTGAGTCCGCGGTCGGCACCTGTGCCTTCTGCTACGGACGTTCGCTCGCCACCGGCAAGCTGGTCGACATCGGTGAGGCGGTCGGCATCATCGCCGCCCAGTCCATCGGTGAGCCCGGTACCCAGCTGACGATGCGTACCTTCCACACCGGTGGTGTGGCCGGTGACGACATCACCCAGGGTCTGCCCCGAGTCGTCGAGCTCTTCGAAGCCCGTACGCCCAAGGGTGTCGCCCCGATCTCGGAGGCGGCAGGCCGCGTCCGTATCGAGGAGACCGAGAAGACCAAGAAGCTCGTCGTCACCCCGGACGACGGCAGCGACGAGACGGCGTTCCCGATCTCGAAGCGTGCCCGTCTGCTGGTGGGCGAGGGCGACCACGTCGAGGTGGGCCAGAAGCTCACCGTGGGTGCCACCAACCCGCACGACGTGCTGCGGATCCTCGGTCAGCGCGCGGTCCAGGTCCACCTGGTCGGCGAGGTCCAGAAGGTCTACAACTCGCAGGGTGTGTCGATCCACGACAAGCACATCGAGATCATCATCCGGCAGATGCTGCGCCGTGTGACGATCATCGAGTCCGGCGACGCGGAGCTGCTGCCGGGCGAGCTCGTCGAGCGCTCGAAGTTCGAGACCGAGAACCGTCGTGTGGTCACCGAGGGCGGACACCCCGCCTCCGGCCGTCCGCAGCTGATGGGTATCACCAAGGCCTCGCTGGCGACGGAGTCCTGGCTGTCGGCCGCCTCCTTCCAGGAGACGACCCGAGTGCTGACGGACGCGGCGATCAACGCCAAGTCCGACAGCCTCATCGGCCTCAAGGAGAACGTCATCATCGGTAAGCTCATCCCGGCCGGTACGGGCCTGTCCCGCTACCGCAACATCCGGGTCGAGCCGACCGAGGAGGCCAAGGCCGCGATGTACTCGGCCGTCGGCTACGACGACATCGACTACTCGCCGTTCGGCACGGGCTCCGGCCAGGCCGTTCCGCTGGAGGACTACGACTACGGTCCGTACAACCAGTAAGTAGTTGTTCCGAAGGGCGGCCACCCCGTTGCGTACGGGGTGGCCGCCCTTCGGCGTGTTCCGATGTGCCGTACCGGTGGCCGTGGCTACAGGTAGTGCCGCAGATGGTGCAGCCGGGTCGGGGGGTCGGGGTGGGTGGAGAGCAGCCGTGCGGGCATCGACTCGCGTTCCTTACGTTTTCCCACGGCGGCGAGCGCCTCCTGCCGTGCCCGGACCTCGTTCGTGTGCATGGTCTGGAGCACCTCGGCCAGCTTCGGCGCGAATCCGAGCGCGGCGGCGTGGCGGTCGGCACGCAGCTCCGCACGGCGTCCCACCGCTGCCGACAGATACGGCAACACGAGGAGCAGCGGCAACCCGTACAGGACCGCGGTGGCAGTGGAAGCGAGCCCGCCGAGCGCCAGGAGGAGAGCGCCGACGGTCAGGTAGACGGCACATCTGGCCGGTGTGACGAGGGCGCGTGCCATCGCGCGGAGGGCGTACCAGGTCGCCCGGCCCGGTAGCCCGTACCAGTGGACCAGCAGGGACGACCACGCGTGACCGCCGGTGTGGTGACCGAGTTCATGGGCGAGTACGGCGGCCAGCTGGCCGCTGGGCAGCCGTTCCAGTGCGAACCGCGTGACGGCCACAATGTGACCCGCGGCGGCGTAGGCGTTGAGTTCGTCGCTTTCCTCGATCCAGAGCTGAAACAGCGCTCCGTCGACCCCGGCGATGGCCGTCACCTCCCGCCAGACGGGTTGCAGCCGCGCGGTTTCCTGGGGCATCGGGCGCCGGAGCCTGAGCAGGTAGCGGGCGAGGAGGTCCTCCGTGGGCCGGTGGAAGACCAGGGCGCCGGATGCCGGCCAGAGCAAGGCCGGTATCCAGAACGGGAGCCCGAGGCAGCCTTCCAGGACGGCGCTCACGAGCAGTACCACCAGCGCGCTCACCAGGAAGGCGGGCAGTGCCAGTGCCAGGCGTCCGAGCGCGGTGACGTCCACGCGCCGCTGGTGCGCGGTGTAGTACACGCGCCGGCCCGGCCCGTGCGTGTAGACCAGGTCATCGGGTGCGGGGGGTGGGGTGGCGGTCGGGTGCGGGTCCGGGCCATGGGCCGGGACGCCCTTGGGCGGCAACGGCCCATGACCGCGAGCTGCCGATACGGGACCGTCGCCCGGGTCCTGGGGCTCAGGTACGGGTCGGGACATGGTCATCCTTTGCGTGAGAGCGTCAGCCGAGGAGCAGCGAGGCGGGGAGCAGGACGGCGCCCACGGAGTAGGCGAGCAGCCCCACCCGTATCCACTGGTGCTTGCGTACGGCGATCCGGCTGGTTTCGGTCAGGGCCGTGACGTGCCCGGCGGCCGGGGCGCTGTCGGTGGCGTCGAGTGCTTCCGCCAACCGGTTCTGGCGGGCTGCGCGGTGGATGTCCGCGAAGTAGGTGAGCGGGGCCCCGGGGGCCCAGGTACTGCCGCGGTAGCGGGGGAGCACGGCCATCAGCAGGGAGAGCAGCGCCATCGCCAACCCGCCGATGCCTGTCCACCACAGGGCCGAGCCGGGGCCGGAGAGCGCGCTCGGGCGCCACTCGCTGCCCGCCAGCCATCCGCTGATCACGCCCGCGGTCATGCCGAGCGCGGCGACGAGCACGGACGCTTTGCTGTCGGCCCGTGCGATCTCGGACCGCAGATCGAGGAGGAGTCGCGTACCGGCGTCGGCGCTCCCGGTCGGCGGGATGCCGGTCATGCGCTGTCCTCCTGGTCCGGCGTTCCGGCCACGTCCATGGGCCTGGGCGCGTTCGCAGCCGCGGGAGTGTCCGCTGGCCGCGCGTCGGCCGCTCCGCTCAGGTCCGCCGCTCCGGCGGCATCCGGCTTCGTGTCCAGGGCGGGGACGGGGGCGGGGGCCGACGGCCGGGGGAGGGGAGAGGAAGCCGCCGCCCTGGCCTTGGACACACCGGTGCCGTCTACTGATTCGCGCACATCCTGCGCACCTGGTGATCGCGTGGCCGTGTCCGTCGGACTCAGGGGAGTGCTGCCATAGCCCGGCGGCGGGCGCCAGCCGGGGAAGGCGCTCGAAAGAGAGACCTCCTCCGGTTCGGTCTTGCGGATCGGTGTCGCGTCGAGCCGGTGCATGTCCCAGGTGTCCATGTCCGTGCCGTCGGTTCGGTCGGCGTTCGGCCGGGATACACCCCGCATGCCCGCTTCCGCATGTGGCGCGTCCTCCGGCATCGACACAGTCAGCCGACCTGCGGCCGAGCTCTGCGCCGTGACTCCGGGCAGATATTGGTCCAATACGTCGATGACCGCCTGGAACGCCATCTTCTTCGGCGTCTCCATCTCATGGTTCTCTGCGCTGTCACCGTTCAGAAGTTCGCCGGCCAGTGCCAATTTTGCTCTGATCGCCTGGAGTTGGTCCTGGCGCAGGCTGTTCACCACCAGCTTGGTATCTTCGGGATGGTCGGCCAGATGGAGCGCCCACGCTCGGACCCCGCCCTGTTCCAGGTGCTTTTCGTAGAAGGCGATCTTCTCCGCGTTGACCTGCTGGAGCTCCATCTGCCGACGGGCCTGGTCGACCGCCTCCGCGTGCTGCCACTTCTGCCGTCGCAACGTCAGCGCGTGCTGCTCCTCGCCGAAGGCGGCCGCCCGCTTCCACTGCAGCGCGTCCTGCTCCCTGCTGCGCCGGTCGACCGCGGCATCGTGCTCCCTGCCGCGCCGCTCGGTGTGGATCTGCTCGGTGGCCGTGTGGTCGATGGACCTCATGCGTCGCACGTGGTCGATGGCGCCCTGGTCCCCGTGCAGCCGTACGGTCCAGGTCACCGCGAGCCCGGCCCCGGTGCCGAGCGCGCCCCGCGTGCTCACCTCCCGCAGCAGTGCCTGCTCGGCGTCCGCGCTTCGGGAGATGGCGTAGCGGCGGGTGACAGGGCGGGCCGCCTGTTCCAGCTCGCTGATCAGCAGCCGTGGTACGTCACGGTGCCTGCTCATCACGAACCGCGCGGGATCGACGACCTGCCACGACAGTTCGACAACCACGCCGAACTCGAAGGCGTCGTCGTCGCTCGGCAGGCCGATCTCCTCGCGCAGGGGATGGACGCCCATGTCGACCTCGTACACCGAGGTGTACCGTTTCGCGGCGGCCCCGGCCCGGGTCGGCCGGACCGGCGGGAGGTAGGTGTCGTACGAGCCGTCCTGGGCCGAGAAGACCAGGGCGTGGTCGATGCGGGTGAGCGGCCGACGGGCGAAACCGAAGCGGGACAACTGCCGGACCGTGACCACAGGGTCGATCAACCGCGTGCCGCGGTCGGCGTGCTGGTCCCAGTCGGGCGCTCGGCGGAACTCGGGCATGGTGCACTCTCCTGTCGCTGTGGACGAATGCGTTCAGGTCAGGGATGTGGCAGGACGACCAGCAGCCGTGCCGCCACGGGTGGGGGACCGCTGCCGTCCTCGCCGGGCATGGTCCGCAGGAGGTGGCTGAGCCGCTGGTACTCCGACGGCGTGGTGACGAGCGAGGGCAGCAGCGCGGCGAGAGCCCACTCCGTGCCGGAGTCGTGGTCCGCCGACAGCACCCAGAGGCGCAATACGTCCAGGGCTTCCCGGGTGTGGCCGCGGCTCCCCAGAGCAGTGCGCCACAGCGTGACGATGCCGGTGGCGGCGGGCGTCCGCGCGGCCGAGGCCCGTGCGTACCAGGACAGTACGCGCGGCTGCGTGTGGCGATCGTCCTGCTCGGTCCGACGGCAGGCGCTGATGAAGCCGCCGAGCGCGAGTTCGGTCGCCGGACGGTCGTCGTGCAGCGTTTTGACCAGCCCGGCGAGCACGTCGTCGCCCGCCGGTGACAGCAGTAACAGCTCCACGGACTCGGCCAGCTGTCCGGACAGGTCCTCATCGGGTTCCTGCCGTCCGGCTTGGAGCCGGGCCGCCGCACGCAACGCCGCCAGGGTCTCGGAAGGGCGCTTCGGACCCATCAATCCGTGGGCGCGGATGGCCACCCAGCGCAGCGGTGGCTCGTCGCTCTCGCACCAGGCGTCAAGGATGCGCGGCACGTTGGGAGTGCCCAGGAAGTGGGTGAGTGTGAGCGCGTTGACGGCGACGAGGCGGTGTCGGTAGAGGTGGGAGGAAGCCCACGGCTCGATGACCAGTGCCATGGCGGACGGCAGGTCGGTGTAAGCGAGGACAGCGACGGTGGAGGCGGCGCGGGTGCGGACGAACGGCCGCCCGTCCCCTGCCAGTCGTTGCAGCCAGCGCACGAGCGCGGGCCGCGCCGAGGGGTGCCCGGTCCACACCTCGCGCAGCAGGACGAGCGAGGCCCGCTCGTCCTGGTAGGCGGCCTTCACCTGCCGGACCGGGCCCCACTCGGTGGGCTCCTCGGCCTCGAACCGACGGGCGCGGGCCAACTGGAGCCGCTTGCCGATATGTGTGCCGAAGACGGGGACGGCGGGGAACCGCATACCGTTCTCGGTCTCCTGGAGGAAGGCGTAGAGCAGATCGCTCAGTTCCGCCGTGAGGGCGTACGGGCCCTCGTCGAAGGCGGCCAGGGCGACGAGGAACGCTTTGTCCCGCAGGTGCAGTACGGTCCCGTCGTCCTCGAACCACTCCTGGACCTGGTTCTCCAGCGTGACCAGGGAGAATTCCTCCAGATGTGCGGCGTCGGCCTCACCGGCCGCGTACTTCGCCAGGAGCCGGGCGAACTCGGCGGCCTCGCGCGGCTGATGGCTGTGTTCGAGGAACGCGGCCACCTCAGGCAGGGACAGCAGCTCCGCCACGTTGTCCTCGCCCACCAGCACGCCCAGGTGCGCGGTGAGGACGTCACGCGACGGGGGAGCCTGCCAGCTGACCACCGGTACGTCCTCCAGCAGGGCCGTAGGCCCCACGGTGATCACCAGATACGCGTCCTTGCCCAGTTCCTGGCGGGCGGCCAGCAGGTCCGCCTCGCGCAGCGGCCGGCCGGGCTCGGTGATCAGATCGCAGAGGACATGTCCGGTTCGGCCGTCCCGTGTCTCGCCGCCGCCGAGACCGGCCGTGAGCTGTTCGGGGGTGGTGTCCCGGCCGATCGCACGGACCGGATGGGCGCCGACCCGGTGCAGCAGCATCAGCGCGGCGGTTCGCCGGCCCGCGAAGTACGGGCCCGAGAGCACCAGGACGTGCTCCTCGCGCAGCCGGTCGGCCAATGCCTCGAAGTCGATGGCTGCGGGTACGAAACAGGCGGACAGCTCCTCCAGGGTGGACCGCGCGATCTCGCCCGAGGCGTGGAGTGCGGAGGGCGTGCCGAACTGGTAGATGATCTCGGTCTTGTCGAGCAGGACGTTCCCGTAGAAGGTGCCGCCACCGATGCCGTGGTTGGTCCCGCCGAAGACGCCCCCGTCGACCCGGGCGCTGTCGCCGAATCCCATGGTCCGAGGGGTGTGGTTCTCCAGATCCCGCAGGGCCGCCCAGGCGGGCTGCGGCTGGTCGGTCTCCTCGGCCGCCTCCCCGTCGGCCTGACGGCTGTCCTGCGCCTCGGGGATCTGGTCGCCGCCTGCCGGTGCCTGGTCGCCCCCTGCCGGGGGCTGGGGGCCGTGTGGCTGTTCCGCCGCGCTCACCGGCGGTCCTCCCGGCCGCTGCCACCGAGGTGGATGTCCCCGGAGAAGGTGCCGCCGCCGATGCCGTGATTGGTTCCGCCGAAGACGCCCCCGGTGACCGCGGCGCCGCCGAAGTCGAAGGCCTGGGCCGGCGCCTGCGGGGCGTGCGGGTCAGGGCTGGAGGCCGACGGGGCACCCGTATGCCCGTTCGCGGGGCGCGGGTGCTCACGCGGTATCGGACCGTGCAGCCATGCGTCGAGTGGGCCGTTCTTGCTCTCCACCGTGACGGAGTGGAACTCCTCGGCCGGTACACCCGTGTGGCTGTGCCGCACGATCCCCCGGTAGACCGGATCGGACACACACAGGGCGAAGTCGTCCGGGCGCTCGCGCAGCGCGCTCTTCAGTAACTCCGCGTCCAGCAGTCGGCACGCGTGGTTGAGATCGCTGCCGACCCATCCGTCGAGCCGGTCCACGGCGACGTACCCCGAGGCGACCACTCCACGCAGCCGCATCTGAGCCGAGGTGGAGGCACGCCGGTTCTGGCTGCGCAGCTCGGCCGGTACCTCGCTCAGCAGCGCTCGCAGCAGGGCGATCACCGAGCAGTTGGCGTCGATCAGCTCCATCACGGAGTCACCGCGGTCCGCCCGCCTGCGGCGGGTCTCGTCGATTCCGGCTGCCAGCAGCGCCCGGTCGCTGAGGTCGTAGAGCATGCGGCGCAGATACGCCTGCTCGACATCGTCCCGCTCGCTGTACTTCTCGATGTCGAGCAGCAGGATCGTGCTGTTCACGGGATCGTGCATGAGGTGCCTCTCGCTCGGGCCTTCGTGGGGAAGACACGAGCGTGGGGCCGATGGGGCTGTGGTGGTGAGGACGGATGACTCACTCGCAGTGTGACCGCGTGCACAGAGTCATGCGTGGCCGCATTCCCTCCAGGGAGCGCGCGGGCCTGCTCTACGGAGTCTGTGGGGCCTCGTGATGGGCGACCGGTCGGACGGAGTCCTGTGCCCGGGCGATCCTGCGGAGCGCGTCCGGCCGCACGATCACCATCGCGCGCCGGCCCGTCAGGACGATGCCCCGCTCGCGCAGGTCCTTCAGCAGCCTCTGGACCATTTCCCTGGATGCCCCGACCGCCCCGGCCAGCTCCTGTTTGCTGAGGGGTATGTCGAGTTCGATGCCGTCACGGGTACGGCCGCCGTGGGTGTGCGCCAGGTCCAGCAGCAGAACGGCGAAGCGCTCCCGTACGGTCATTGCTGCGAACTCCAGGCTGCGCCGGTCCGCGGCGCGCGTCCGGTCGGCGGTCAGCGCCAGGAGCGTGAGGGAGACCTTGGCGGAGCCGGTCACGAACGCGCGGAACTTCTCGTGCGTCACGACCACGGCCCGCACGGGGGAGAGCGCCGTCACCGTTGCCGACCGCGGCCTGCCGGTCAGCGCGGCCGACTCGCCCACGATGTCGCCGGGGCCGCGCAGGGCGTGCAGCGCCTCGTAGCCGTTCGGCGCGGATGTGGTGACCTTCGTCCATCCGTTGACGATCAACAGGATGTACGCCGACGGCTCGTCCTGCCTGAGCAGTGGAGTCCGGGAGGCGAAACTGAGTTCACGGCCCAGTCCGAGCAGGGACAGCCGGTCCTCCCGCTCCAGGCGAGCCAGGAAGGGTACCCGGTCGTCGAGTCCGTCGCCATCGGGTATGTACGCCGCCATCCCGTCCCCCGATCGTCCGCCGCGCGGTTCAATGTACTGATAACGCGTATGGCCGGACCGCCAAGGTCGTTTTCCTGCCGTGCCTCCGCGGCGGGCTGTCTCAATCCCGTCGGCCGTGAGCTGCGGAACCCGGCGTGTCCCGGTGGACAGGATTTGTTTTGACCGGAGTCGACGAGGTAGGTACGCTCAGACCTTGTGCCTGGGGTGTGCCTGGGCTCCTGTGCGTGTCTTCAACCGCATGGCGAGTCCGTCAGTAGCCACCGCAATCTGCGCTCCCTTCTGCCTTGCGGCAGGGACTTGCAGTATTCGACACACCCGACCGCGTGGGTCGGTGACGTTCCAGGTTAGTTTCACGAACGGCACACAGAAACCGGAGAAGTAGTGCCTACGATCCAGCAGCTGGTCCGAAAGGGCCGGCAGGACAAGGTCGAGAAGAACAAGACGCCCGCACTTGAGGGTTCGCCCCAGCGCCGCGGCGTCTGCACGCGTGTGTTCACGACCACCCCGAAGAAGCCGAACTCGGCACTCCGTAAGGTCGCGCGTGTGCGTCTGACCTCCGGTATCGAGGTCACGGCCTACATCCCGGGTGAGGGACACAACCTGCAGGAGCACTCCATCGTGCTCGTGCGTGGTGGCCGTGTGAAGGACCTGCCGGGTGTTCGTTACAAGATCATCCGCGGCTCCCTTGACACCCAGGGTGTCAAGAACCGCAAGCAGGCCCGCAGCCGCTACGGCGCCAAGAAGGAGAAGTAAGAATGCCTCGTAAGGGCCCCGCCCCGAAGCGCCCGGTCATCATCGACCCGGTCTACGGTTCTCCTCTTGTCACCTCGCTGATCAACAAGATCCTGCTCAACGGCAAGCGTTCCACTGCCGAGCGGATCGTGTACGGCGCCATGGAAGGCCTCCGCGAGAAGACCGGCAACGACCCGGTCATCACGCTGAAGCGCGCGCTTGAGAACGTCAAGCCCTCGCTTGAGGTCAAGTCCCGCCGTGTCGGTGGCGCCACCTACCAGGTGCCGATCGAGGTCAAGCCCGGTCGCGCCTCCACCCTCGCGCTGCGCTGGCTCGTGGGTTACTCCCGCGCCCGCCGCGAGAAGACCATGACCGAGCGCCTCATGAACGAGCTGCTCGACGCCTCCAACGGTCTTGGCGCTGCCGTCAAGAAGCGCGAGGACACTCACAAGATGGCCGAGTCCAACAAGGCCTTCGCGCACTACCGCTGGTAGTCGCTACCCACATCGAGACCGAGAGAAGATTGAGCCTTATGGCCACCACTTCGCTTGACCTGGCCAAGGTCCGCAACATTGGGATCATGGCCCACATCGACGCGGGCAAGACGACCACCACTGAGCGGATCCTGTTCTACACCGGCGTCTCGTACAAGATCGGTGAAGTCCACGACGGCGCTGCCACGATGGACTGGATGGAGCAGGAGCAGGAGCGCGGCATCACGATCACGTCCGCCGCGACGACCTGTCACTGGCCGCTCAATGATGTTGACCACACCATCAACATCATCGACACCCCCGGGCACGTCGACTTCACCGTCGAGGTGGAGCGTTCGCTCCGCGTCCTCGACGGCGCCGTCACCGTGTTCGACGGTGTGGCGGGCGTCGAGCCGCAGTCCGAGACCGTCTGGCGTCAGGCGGACCGCTACGGCGTGCCGCGCATCTGCTTCGTCAACAAGCTCGACCGCACCGGTGCGGACTTCTTCCGCTGCGTCACCATGATCACGGACCGCCTCGGCGCGACCCCGATCGTGATGCAGCTCCCCATCGGTGCCGAGGCGGACTTCACGGGTGTCGTCGACCTCGTGACGATGAAGGCGTTCGTCTACTCCGCCGAAGCCACCAAGGGTGAGGCCTACGACATCCTCGACATCCCGGCCGAGCTGGCCGAGGCTGCCGAGGAATGGCGTGGCAAGCTCCTGGAAGGCGTCGCGGAGAACGACGACAAGCTGATGGAGCTGTACCTGGAGGGCGTGGAGCCCACCGTGGAGCAGCTCTACGACGGGATCCGTCGTATCACCATCAACTCGGGCAAGGGCGGCGAGACCACCGTCACCCCCGTGTTCTGCGGCACCGCGTTCAAGAACAAGGGTGTTCAGCCCCTGCTCGACGCCGTCGTGCGCTACCTCCCCTCCCCCCTGGACGTCGAGGCCATCGAGGGCCACAGCGTCAAGGACCCGGAGGAGGTCGTCAAGCGCAAGCCGTCGGACGAGGAGCCGCTCGCGGCCCTCGCCTTCAAGATCATGAGCGACCCGCACCTCGGCAAGCTCACCTTCGTCCGGGTCTACTCGGGCCGCCTGGAGTCCGGCACCGCGGTGCTGAACTCGGTCAAGGGCAAGAAGGAGCGCATCGGCAAGATCTACCGCATGCACGCGAACAAGCGTGAGGAGATCGACTCGGTGGGCGCCGGCGACATCATCGCCGTGATGGGTCTGAAGCAGACCACCACCGGTGAGACGCTGTGTGACGACAAGGCCCCGGTGATCCTGGAGTCCATGGACTTCCCGGCTCCGGTCATCCAGGTCGCCATCGAGCCCAAGTCCAAGGGTGACCAGGAGAAGCTGGGTGTCGCCATCCAGCGTCTCTCGGAGGAGGACCCCTCCTTCCAGGTGCACTCGGACGAGGAGACCGGCCAGACCATCATCGGTGGTATGGGCGAGCTTCACCTTGAGGTGCTCGTCGACCGGATGAAGCGCGAGTTCCGCGTCGAGGCCAATGTCGGCAAGCCCCAGGTCGCGTACCGCGAGACGATCCGCAAGGCCGTCGAGCGCATCGACTACACCCACAAGAAGCAGACCGGTGGTACCGGTCAGTTCGCCAAGGTGCAGATCGCGATCGAGCCCATCGAGGGCGGCGAGTCGACGTACGAGTTCGTCAACAAGGTCACCGGTGGCCGCATCCCCAAGGAGTACATCCCCTCGGTGGACGCGGGTGCGCAGGAGGCCATGCAGTTCGGCATCCTGGCCGGCTACGAGATGACGGGCGTTCGCGTCACCCTTCTCGACGGTGGCTACCACGAGGTCGACTCCTCCGAGCTGGCGTTCAAGATCGCCGGATCGCAGGCGTTCAAGGAGGGTGCCCGCAAGGCGTCCCCCGTGCTCCTGGAGCCGATGATGGCCATCGAGGTCACCACGCCCGAGGACTACATGGGCGATGTCATCGGTGACATCAACTCCCGCCGTGGCCAGATCCAGGCCATGGAGGAGCGCAGCGGCGCTCGCGTCGTGAAGGGCCTCGTGCCCCTCTCGGAGATGTTCGGCTACGTCGGAGATCTCCGCAGCAAGACCTCGGGTCGCGCAAGCTACTCGATGCAGTTCGACTCCTACGCCGAGGTTCCGCGGAACGTCGCCGAGGAGATCATCGCGAAGGCCAAGGGCGAGTAACTCTCCCGAGCTCACGCTTTAGGCTTGTCACCGGAGCCTGGTGGGGCATTCGCCGCAGAGCGCAAGCAATGCGGTGAATGCCCCCGGCCCCGGCATCCCAGCAAAGATCACCTGGCGCCGATGAAGCAAGGCGTACAGAACCACTCCACAGGAGGACCCAGTGGCGAAGGCGAAGTTCGAGCGGACTAAGCCGCACGTCAACATCGGCACCATCGGTCACATCGACCACGGTAAGACGACCCTCACGGCCGCCATTACCAAGGTGCTGCACGACGCGTACCCGGACCTGAACGAGGCCTCGGCCTTCGACCAGATCGACAAGGCTCCCGAGGAGCGCCAGCGCGGTATCACGATCTCGATCGCGCACGTCGAGTACCAGACGGAGTCGCGTCACTACGCGCACGTCGACTGCCCGGGTCACGCGGACTACATCAAGAACATGATCACCGGTGCCGCGCAGATGGACGGCGCCATCCTCGTGGTCGCCGCCACCGACGGCCCGATGCCGCAGACCAAGGAGCACGTGCTCCTGGCCCGCCAGGTCGGTGTTCCGTACATCGTCGTCGCCCTGAACAAGGCCGACATGGTGGACGACGAGGAGATCCTGGAGCTCGTCGAGCTCGAGGTCCGTGAGCTCCTCTCCGAGTACGAGTTCCCGGGCGACGACCTTCCGGTCGTCAAGGTCTCGGCGCTCAAGGCCCTTGAGGGCGACAAGGAGTGGGGCCAGACCGTCCTCGACCTGATGGCGGCCGTGGACGAGTCGATCCCGCAGCCCGAGCGTGACGTCGACAAGCCGTTCCTGATGCCGATCGAGGACGTCTTCACGATCACCGGTCGTGGCACCGTCGTCACCGGTCGTATCGAGCGTGGCATCCTCAAGGTCAACGAGACCGTCGACATCGTCGGTATCAAGACCGAGAAGACCACCACCACGGTCACCGGCATCGAGATGTTCCGCAAGCTGCTCGACGAGGGCCAGGCCGGTGAGAACGTCGGTCTGCTCCTCCGCGGCATCAAGCGCGAGGACGTCGAGCGCGGCCAGGTCATCATCAAGCCCGGTTCGGTCACGCCGCACACCGAGTTCGAGGCCCAGGCCTACATCCTGTCGAAGGACGAGGGTGGCCGTCACACCCCGTTCTTCAACAACTACCGCCCGCAGTTCTACTTCCGTACCACGGACGTGACGGGCGTGGTGACCCTTCCCGAGGGCACCGAGATGGTCATGCCGGGCGACAACACCGTCATGAACGTCTCGCTGATCCAGCCGGTCGCCATGGAAGAGGGCCTGAAGTTCGCCATCCGTGAGGGTGGCCGGACCGTGGGCGCCGGCCAGGTCACCAAGATCGTCAAGTAATCACCTGACTGTCTGACCTGGTTGCTCCGCACAGAGCACCAAGAAGGGCCCCGGCCCGCCGCACACGCGGTGGGCCGGGGCCCTTCGGCATGTGACGACGTCGCACAGACTCCGAGCCGGTCGAGGGGGTCTCGTTGGGGTGCGGGATCCCGGGGCGTTTCATGTGGTCCGGCTATTGCTCGGCAGTGGCAGCCGGACCAGGAGGTGGAAGTGCCCCGGTGACGGTCGCTCGGCAGTCAGCGTTCCGCCGAGTGCGGCGGCGCGGTCGGCGAGGTTGCTGAGGCCGGTGCCGGGAGCGGTCGTATCCGTGGGGCCGGGGGCGTCGTTGCCCACCGAGAGTTCGACGGACCGGTCGGTGGGTGTCATGTGGACGATCCTGAGGGAGATCGAGCAGTGGGTCGCACTGGAGTGGCGCAGGACATTGGCGACGGCCTCCCGCGCGACCACGGCGAGACAGTGGTCGACGGCCCGGGGCAGTTCGACGGGGGTGATCGGCGCCATGTCGCTGCGCACGGTGATCCCGGCGGTGGCGAGGACGTGGACCGCCTGGGCGAGCTCCGCGGCGAGTGACAGGGCGACGTTGTCGCGGGAGACGGCTCGGAGCTCGGCGAGGGTGCGCCGGGCGATCCGGGCGATCTCGTCGAGGGCGTCGGCGGGCTCGTCGTCCTCCATGCCCAGGGAGGCGCGCGTCGCGATCAGGGTGAGTGCCGAACCGAGGACGTCGTGCAGGTCGCGGGCGACTCGGTCGCGTTCCGTCTGTACGGCGGCGCGGGCGGCGTGGTTCTGGGCGGCATGCAGCCGGGCGACGAACAGGGAGAGATGGGCGATGCCGTAGACGCTGCCTGCGGTGATCAGGGTGGCGAGCAGAACGCCCAGCCCGCTGCGGTTGTCGAAATCGAGGCTGTTGACCAGGAGCGGACCGCTGGCACAGACCGCCGCGGCGACGATCAGGGAGGCGGGGCGCGGAACGGTCAGCAGGACGGCTCCGGCCAGGAATCCCAACAGGCTCAGCCAGGGCAGTTCGAGCAGCAGTACCGGTCCGTAGGTGAGCGCCGCCTGGATGATCAGGAGCAGCCAGCGGGACCGGTAGCGCAGACGGTATGGCGGGGGAGCGTACTGCCCGAGGAGTACGGCGGGCAGGAGGATCAACAGGATCAGGGCGGTCACGGCCGACCGGCGACTCAAGGGGAGCGTGACCAGGTCCATAGCGAGCAGCGCAATGGTTCCGCCGACCAGGAGAACAAGCGTGCTGCCGGCGGTGAGGGCGTGGCGCGGGGAAGGGGGACGGAAACGGAACATCGACTTCCAAGACGTGGGAGGGGTGCGGAGGGTTGTACGCCGGTCTGTGACCGACGCCGGGAACTCAAGGCGCACGAGGCGGATCCCCCTGGTCTGAGGGGCGGGCGCGGTGCATGGCTGTGCCGCCGAGTGCTGTTCCGGGGCTCGGTCCGCGGTGGCTGCCGATGGCGGGATACGCGCCTGTCGCACGTATCCCGGGACCGATCGCCAACGGGCCTGCGCGCCGTAGTGGTTGACGCCGGGTCGGGCCGGGTGGTCGTGGTC
This sequence comes from Streptomyces sp. NPDC058051, assembly GCF_042885475.1. Lineage (NCBI taxonomy): Bacteria > Bacillati > Actinomycetota > Actinomycetes > Kitasatosporales > Streptomycetaceae > Streptomyces > Streptomyces sp. NPDC058051. The sequence continues at coordinate 31,196 of NZ_JBHVRW010000011.1, read as the reverse complement.
TGTGGTGATCCCGACGTGAGGCCGTATTCGTGACGTGGTCACTTCACAAGCCATGACGCGGACATTTGACTCGTCGGCGATGTGATCGTCGAACGAGGGAGTCACGCCCTGTGAAAAGTCTGTGGAACACGAGACGAGGCCCTTGTACGGGCAGAAAGAGACGGGCCCTGCCCCGGATCGCCCTGGTGCTGGCCGGCCTGCTGGTCGCGGAGGTGGCGGTCACCGTGGCCACCACCGGCGAGGCCCTCAGCCTGCCCGCCGGAAGGGAGGCGGTGGCGCTCCGCGACGCCCCTGCACCTGCCAAGAAGGTCACCGAGGCCGCCGACGTGAACGCGGCGCGGGTCGCGGCCCGGCTCTCGGGCAACCGCGTGGAGGTCCTGTCCGAGCGGACCGAGACCTCGACCACGTACGCGGAGCCGGACGGGAGCCTGTCGGCCGACTTGTTCCAGGCGCCGGTCCGCACGCGCGAGAGCAATGGCGTGTGGGCTGACATCGACACCGGACTGGAGCGGGTCGGTCGGGACTACGAACCGCGAACGGCACTCGCCGACATCACGGTGTCCGGCGGAGGAGGCGCCGAGCCCGGCTTGCTGGCCTCCGTCGAGCGCGGCGCGAAGTCGTTCGGTATGGGCTGGCAGGAGGCGCTGCCCAAGGCCGAGGTCGACGGTGACACCGCCTCCTACGACCTGGGTGGCAGCCAGACCCTTACGGTGCGGGCGCTGGCCGACGGGTTCGAGCAGAACGTTGTTCTCGACGAGGCACCGGCCCAGCCACCCGTCTACCGCATTCCGCTGCGGTTGAAGGGACTTGTGCTGTTCCGGGACGACGAGACCGGAAGGCTGCTGCTCAAGGACGGGGCGGGGAAGCTGACCGCCGAGGCGCCGGCGCCCGTGATGTGGGATTCGGCCATCGATCCCGCGTCCGGCGAGTCTCGGCATCTCGCCCAGGTGGACACCAGCATCGAAACGGCGAAGGACGGCGCGCAGACGCTGGTGCTCAAGCCCGACCCGGAGTACTTCCGGACGTCCGGGCTCACCTACCCCGTAACCGTCGACCCGACCTCGACACTGGCGGCGTCCACCGACACCTGGGTAGCGACCAACTATCCCGACTCGCAGTCGTCGTCCAAGGAACTGAAGTCCGGTACGTACGACGCGGGCTCGACCAAGGCGCGGTCATATCTGAAGTTCGACGTCGCCAAGTTCGGTGGGCAGAAGATCCTCTCGGCGAACCTGTCGCTGTACTCGTACTGGTCCGCGACCTGCGCGACCAGCGGCTCCGGTACGCAGATACGCCGGGTCACCTCGTCGTGGACGAATTCCGGACTGACGTGGGGAGCTCAGCCGTCCACCACCGCGACCGGCGCGGTCACCAGTACCAAGGCGCTCGGATTCTCGTCGGCCTGCCCGGCCGGCACCGTCAACTTCAACGTCGCGGGCATTGTGCAGGCGTGGGCGGACGGGGCCGCCAACTACGGCGTGCAGGTGCGTGGCGTCACGGAGACGGATTCCACCACCTGGCGCCGGTACCGCTCGTCGAAGTACGCCGCCGGGGACAACGCGGTGGAGCCGCATCTCACTGTGAAGTACAACTCGTACCCCGCGAAGCCGACATCGGTGGCTGTCGCGCCGTCGCAGGTGAACGCCTACAACGGCAAGCGGTACGTCACTTCCCTCACCCCGCAGCTCTCTGCCAAGGTGACCGACGCGGACGGCGACACGGTCAAGGCGCAGTTCGAGATCACCCCGGACCCCCAGTACACCGACGGGGCCGGATACGCGTACACCGCCACGAGTGCCGGTGTCGCCTCCGGCGGGACCGCGAAGATCACGATCCCGGCGGCGAACGCCTTCCCGTCCGGCTCGCACTTGCGCTACCGGGTGCGGGGCCATGACGGCTCGCTGTACGGGGCATGGACCGGCTACACCGTCTTCGTGCTGAACACGGCGAAGCCCGCCGCGCCCGGCGTCAGTTGTGTCCCGTACACCAAGGACACCTGGACGGAGACGAACGCCGACGGTGCCCAGTGCACCTTCTCCACCACCTCCACCGACGGCCAGGGGTCCCTGTACGGCCTGAACGACCCGGCCACCCCGAAACGGATCGACGACACGGCCAAGGGCAGCGGCGGCATCCCGCTGACGGTCACCCTCAAGCCGGGCGACGGCTGGCACACCCTGTACGCGCGGACGATCGACTCGGGCGGCAATCTGTCCAACGCCACCACCGCGTACGAGTTCGGCATCGGCGACGGCGCGGCCCTGCTGACGCCCCGTGACGGCGACCGTCCGGCCCGGCGGCTGAGCCTCGGCGCGAAGGGCAAGCCCACCTACTCCGGTGTCACTTACCAGTACCGGCGTGGGGAGACCGACGCCTGGGCGAACGCCCCGTTCGCCGCCGTCACCAAGGACGCCGACGGATCGAAGGTGACCGCCTGGCCTCTCGCCACCAGCGCCGGTGTGTCGCCGAAACTGACGTGGAACATCACCGACAGCCTCGCCGAGGACGGCCCGGTCGACATCCGGGCGGCCTTCACGGACGGCTCGGTGACCCGCTACTCCCCGGTGGCGACCGTGACGGTCGACCGCAACGCGGGCACCGCGCCCAGCGAGTCGACAGGTCCCGGCACGGTAAATCTGCTGACCGGTGACTTCACACTTTCCGAGACCGACGCCTCGGCCTTCGACCTGTCGGTCACGCGCACCGCCTCCTCGCGCAAGCCCGACGCCGGCGTCGCACAGAGCGGCCAGTTCCCGATCTACGGCAAGGAGTGGAGCGCGGGCACGGTCGCCGAGCTGACCGAGTCGGACTGGTCGTACCTCAAGCAGTCGACCGCGACCTCGGTTGCCCTGGTGGATGCCGACGGCGAGGAGCTGGGCTTCACCAAGCTCAGCAACGGCGGCTGGAAGCCGGAGCCGGGGGCCGACGATTACACCTTGACGGGTTCGCTCACCGGCTCCTTCACAGTGAAGGACACGGAAGGCATGACCACGGTCTTCACCAAGCCGTCGGGCGCCACCACCTGGCAGGTCGCCTCCTCCGCCATGGACGGGCTCACCAACTCGACCACCACCGTGGTCTCCGAGACGCTGACCGTGGGAACGGACAAGCTCGTCCGCCCCGCCCGGATCATCGCGCCGACCACGGCCGCGTCCGCAAGCACCTGCACGGCGACGCCGTCCACCAAGGGGTGTCGCTCACTGGAGTTTGTTTACGCGACGTCCACGACGGCCACGGGGAGCACACCGGGCGACTTCAAGGACCAGCTCCGCGAGATCCGTCTCTGGGCCACGACGCCGGGCGGGTCGGAGGCCACCGCGAAGGCCGTCCAGATGTTCGGCTACGACAGCGCGGGCCGGCTGCGGCAGGCCTGGCACCCGCAGATCTCGCCCGCTCTGAAGACGGAGTACGTGTACGACGGCGCGGGTCGCATCACCCAGGTGACGCCGCCGGGTGAGCTGCCCTGGACCATGACGTACGGCAAGGCCGGCAATGCGGCGACCGCCGGCGACGGGATGCTCCTGAACGTGTCGCGTGCGGCCCTGAAGCAGGGCACGACCGCGACGCCGGAGGGTACGGCCACCACGAGCATCGTGTACGACGTGCCGTTGACCGGCACCAGGGCGCCGTACGCGATGGGCTCGTCGGACACCGCGGCCTGGGGACAGAACGCGGCGCCGACCGACGCGACCGCGGTCTTTCCCGCAGATGCCGTTCCCCCCTCCCACGCCGGCGGAGCGCTGGACTCCGGCGACTACGGGCGCGCCACCATCACCTACACCGATGCCTCCGGCCGCCAGGTCGACACCGCGCAGCCCGGCGGGCATCTGTCCACCACCGACTACGACCAGTACGGCAACACCGTGCGCGAGCTGACCGCCCGCAACCGGGAGATCGCCGTGGGCAGGACGGCGGCGGCGAAGGGCAGCCTGGCCGATCTCGGCCTTGACGGACTGTCTTCGGCGGCGCGCGCCGAACTGCTCGCCACGCGCACCGTCTACGACGACAAGGGCATCAAGGAACTGGAGGAGTTCGGCCCGGCCCGCCGCGTCGACCTGACCACGTCCGTCACCTCCGGTTCGACCACGCTTCCGGCAGGTGAGTCGGTGGTGGCCCGCACCTGGACGAAGAACACCTACGACGAGGGCCGTCCCACCGACGGAACCGCGACGGTGGAGAACCAGATCACCAAGGTCGTCACCGGAGCCCAGCTCCTGGACTTCCCGGCGACCCACGCCGAGCAGCGGGTGACACAGACGACCTACGACTGGGTCAAGGGCCTGCCGACGAAGACGATCAGCGATCCGACCGGCCTCGCCCTGACCACCAGCAAGGAGTACGACGCCCAGGGCCGTGTCACCAAGGAGCTGCTGCCCGGCGCCACCGGCACCGACGCGGCCACTCGCGTCACCGCCTACTGGACGGCCACCGGCACCGGCGCCTGCGCCGGGCACCCGGAGTGGGCAGACCTGCTGTGCTCGACCGGACCCGGTGGCACCATCACGGGAGGCGGAAGCAACCCGAGCGGTCTCCCGGTGACGACCACCGAGTACGGCCGGCACGGGACGCCGGCCAAGGTGACCGAGACGGCGAACGGCGTCACCCGCACCACGACGACCACGTACGACGACGCCGGGCGTGCCCTCAGGACGGTGACGACGGGCGGTGTCGGGGCGGCGGTGCCTGACGCCACGACCGAGTACGACCCGAAAACCGGTCAGGCAGTCCGCACGGTCTCCACGACCGGCGGCACGATCACCAAGGCGTTCGACGAGCTGGGCCGTGAGGTGTCCTACACGGACGCGGACGGTGGGGTGACCACCACCGAGTACGACCTGCTGGGTCGCCGGACGAAGGTCGCGGACTCCGTCCCCTCGACGGTGACGTACACCTACGACCACAGCGCCGAGCCCCGCGGCCTGGCCACGAAGACGGTGGACTCGGTGGCGGGCGCCTTCACGACCGCGTACGACGCGGACGGCGGGGTAGCCACCGAGCGGCTGCCCGGCGGTTATACCCTCACCGTCGACCAGGACACCACCGGCACCACGGTGGGCCGCACCTACACGCGGGACAGTGACGGTGTGCTGGTGGCCTCGGACACGGTCTCCGAGTCCGTCCACGGGCAGGTCACGTCGCACACTGGCTGGTCGGCGCAGGAGTACGCGTACGACAAGGTGGGCCGGCTGACGTCGGTCGACGACATGGTGGGCGAGGTGTGCACGCGTCGCGCCTACACCTTCGACAAGCGCACCAACCGGACCCGGCTGACATCGTCCGCCGCGCCGGAGGGCGCCGACTGCACGGGCACGGGCACGGGCACGGTCACGACGACGTCGCACGCCTATGACAGCGGCGACCGGCTCGTGGACACGGGGTACGCGTACGACGTGTTCGGCCGCACCACGGCCATGCCGGGCTCGTCCTTCGCCTACTACGCCAACGATCTGGTCCACACCCAGAGCACGGACGACCAGCGCCAGACCTGGACGCTGGACGCTGCGCGCCGCTTCCGTTCCTGGACCGTCGAGACCAGCATCGACGACGAGTGGATCCGCAGTTCCGCAAAGCGCAACCACTACGACGATGCCGGGGACAGCCCGCGTTGGACGGAGGAGGACACAGCCGCGGGGACGAGTGGCGCGGTGAGCCGCAATGTCGAGTCCGCGTCGGGTGATCTGGCCGCGACGACGGGTTCTTCGGGTGGCACCGTTCTGCAACTCACCAACGTCCACGGCGATGTGATGCTCGCCCTCCCGCTTACCGACGGGGACGACATCGTCGCGCTCGACAACGACGAGTACGGCAATCCGCGGGCCGGCCAGATGCCGGCACGCTACGGCTGGCTCGGCGGAAAGCAGCGTTCCGCGGAGACGCTCACAGGGGTGACCCTGATGGGCGTGCGCCTCTACAACCCGGTCACCGGGCGGTTCTTGTCCGTGGACCCGGTGTACGGAGGGAGCGCGAACTCCTACGACTATGTCCACGCCGACCCGCTCAACCGCTATGACCTCGATGGCAAGTGGTGGAGCTGGGCCAAGAAGAAGGCGAAGAAGGCATGGAGAGGAACGCGCAAGCATTTCAGGAACAACTGGCGCACCTATGCCGCCGCCGGGATAGGAGTGGCTGGATTCGTGGGAGGGGCCTTCTGTGCGGCGAGCGTCGTCTGCGGCGTCGCGGTGGGAGCGGCGGCCGGAATGGGAGCGTACGCAGCATCGAACGCCGGTACGCGGAACTGGCGTTGGGGGCAGTTTGCCCTGGCGGGCGGGGTCGGGGCCGTCGGCGGCGGCCTTGCCGCGAGGATCGGCCAGGGGACATCGTTCGGCACCAGGGCTGCCATGTGGCGGCTGAGCGCGAAGGTGCGCGTCGCGAGGTGGCGGATGAACTGGAAGTGGCGAAAGCTCCGCTGATCTGAAGCCACCCAAGCATCTCCACAGCAGAAGAATCCGACAGCAGACAACGGAAGGACGGACAGGCCGTGCACAAACCGGAGCGAGGCGTGATGTTGATGTGGGGCGCCGGCGCCGGCGCCGGACTCGTCGTGGCGGCTGTAGCGGCCGGGTGGGGCAGCGGATGGGTCATCGCCCTGGCCGCGGTCCTGGCCGTCATGGCCGGGATTCTCTGCCGGGGACTCCTCGGAAGCCGTGACGGGAACACGGAAGGGATTGAGGAAGGGGGTGAGGGAGTCGGACGGATCGGTGAACTCTATGAGGTCCCACCGGAAAGCGGAGCGAAAATCGCAGAGCTGTCCACCGTCCGTCTCGCTCCCTCCGACATCCGCTACGTGCTCACGACCAAGAGGCAGCGCGGCGGATTCCTGAAATCGATCGTGATGATCGAATCGACGGACGACGGGCCGGTCGTGATGGAGATGCCGATGCCCGCCGACACGGTCGCAGGGCTGCGACGAGTGGCGGACACACCGGAAAGAGACCGGATCCTCACGCGCTACCTCGATTCGCCGGTCCATTTCGCCGACCGAACGCACCGGGATCCCGGTCGGGGTGGGCGGAAGCACGGATGACAGGGGTGCGGCGCATGCGACCGGCAGCCAAGGATGCAGGGAAATCCCGTAGCCATCTTCGGAACGCGTGCCGCCCTGGGCCGGAGCCTGCGGAACAACCGGCGTCGCTGAGCGACTGACGCCCGGGAGGAGAGGGCCGGTGTCTTCCGTCCCTCTCCTCCGGAATCACCTTTCCGACCGGACCGGGAACCCTGACGCGGCCTTCTTGCCGCGCGGGTTCAGGACGGATGTCATATCCATCCGTGCCGCTCCCCGATGCGCACCGCGTCGACAAGAGTGCGTGCGTGCAGTTTGCCCGTGGCGAGGGAGAGATGGTTGCGGACGGTGCGTACGGAGAGGAACAGCGCAGCCGCTGTCTCGGCTGCCCCCATGCCCAGGGCGGCCAGGCGCAGGATGTCGGTCTCGCGTGGGGTGAGCGGGGAGGCGCCGGCCGTGCGCTCCTCGGCGAGCAGGTCGGGGTCGTACGCGTCGCCGCCCGTTGCCACCCCGCGGATCGCGGCCAGCACCTGCCTGGCCGAGGCCGACTTCAGCAGATAGCCGGACACCCCCGCGTCCCGGGCTGCCCGCAGATGTCCTGGCCGGTCGAGCACGGTCAGGATGAGCGTGCGGCATGACGGCAGGCGCTCGGCGAGCTGACGGGCCGTGGTGATGCCGTCCTGGCCCGGCATGGCCACATCCAGTACCGCCACGTCGGGCCGGGCGGCCAGCGCGGCGGCGAGGACCTCGTCGCCGCGGGCGGCCTGGGCCACGACCTCGATGCCGGGCTCCCGCGCCAGCACGGAGACCAGCCCTTCGCGTACGACCGTCATGTCCTCGGCGATCAGCACCTTGAGCATGATCAGAGGATGACAGCTGCGGCCCTTCGGCATGTGCGCACCCGCGGCCTCAGACCGACCCGGGACGCCAGAGCCACGGCAGGGCGTCGACGCCCACGGCCACCACTGTCGGCCGCCCGTGCTCGTCGGCATGGAGCACGGGACCGTCCAGTGCCACCGGACCGTGCTTGCGTACGGAGAGTCCCTGGGACGTACGGAGCTGCATCAGGCCCTCCTCGGTGCGGCCGAGCAGCACCGGGGCGCCGGGTGACCCGGTGGCGGACACCGGACCGTATCCGCCGAAGCCCGCCCGGTCCTTGATCAGCCGCCCGTATCCGTCGATGCCGGTCTCGTCGGCCGTCTCCCCGGTCCGTACCGTCGTCAGGGCCGCCTTCGCCGCCGCGCGGTAGAACAGGTCGACGGTGCCGTCCGTCCCGGGCAGCGCGGCCGGTCCGTCCCCTGGCACGGGCACACCGCTGATCTGGGTGCGCGCGGTGACGGGCTCCCCGGGCGCGTCCTGCGTCCAGTGATGCACCGCGAAACGGCCCGCCGCGAAGACATGGACGCACCCCGCGTCGTCCACCACGGCACTCAGCCCGTCCTGGACCTCGCCCCCGCCCATGTCCCGCCATCCGCTCCACAGCCCGGCCGTGTCCCGTACCCGTGTACTGAGACCTTTCTCCGCGTTCCGCACGAAGAGATGGACCCGGCCGTCGGGCGCGGTGACCGCGACCGGGACTCCGATCCGGCGCCCGCCCTCGTGATCCCGCACGGGGTTGCCCAGCCCGCGCCAGGCGTGGAAGCCGCCTCCGGGGAGGCGTTGTTCCAGGATGACGATCTCGCGCTCGTTGTCCGCCCCGCGCCCGCCGAGTGCGGAGAACCGCAGCCCGAAGAGCACGTGCCGCCCGTCCGGCAGGGTCGCGCTTCCCAGGACCGGTGCGAGCGGGCCGCCGCCGAGGTCCTCCGGGCTGTCCCACACCCCGCTGCCCGGCGCGCTCTCGGACCAGCGCACCGCCCGCAGCCCCAGCACCCCGTACGCGACGAGCCGGCCGTCCGGGTCCGAGGCGACGGCGGTCCGGGGGCCGGGGTAGCGGTAGTGCGTGGACCGTACCCAGCCCTTCCGGTTGGTCAGCGGCCGGTTGCCGCCCACGTTGTAGTCGCCGCAGCCCGCGGAGTTGCCGCAGCGCCAGTCGACCGAGCCGCCGTACGGCACCAGATGCGACGCCTTCTCCGCCAGCACGTCGGGCGGCAGATTCTTCGGCCAGTGCCGGTTGTAGTAGCCGCGGTACGCCGCGGTCGCGAAGCTCGGTACCGTGCCGCCGTTCCTCCCGGTGGCCCGTGGCGGAGTGCCGCCGTTCTCCGCGGTCCGAGGCGCGTCGCCGTCGCCGTCGTCTGTGGTTCGTGGCGCCGTGCCGCTGCCCTCCGTCGTCCGCGCCACCCACCGGATCAGCGCCGCCCAGGTGAACAGCGCGGTCGCGGTGTGGTCCGGGTGGTCGGAGTACCCCTGCTGCTCGCTGTCGCGGCGGCGTACGAGCTCGCTGCTGTGCTGGACGTCGGGATCCGGGTCCATGGTGTGCACGGTGGTGGGCCGGTACTCGTCGAACAGCCCGACGAGGACGTCGATCAGCCCGTCATAGGTGTAAGAACCCGCCTGCTTCAGCGGCGAGGCGTCGGCAACGACGGTCGGCAGGACGAGCCGGCGGTCCTGCCAGAGGCTGGGCAGCCCGAGACGCCCGTACGTGGTGTGCATCGCGGTGTTGAGGAAGATCAGCTCGACCGTACGGCCGGCGTTGCCGAGGCGGTTGATCTCGGCGCGGTGACCGCCGTGCAGGCCGATGACGGACTTCTGCCACTGAGTGAACGGGCCGAGGCCGAGGAGTGTCGCGTACGCCTGCCGGAGTCCCTGGTGACGGGCCGAGGAGTACGCCGCCTTGTCGGGGACGGGCAGGGGGCGGCCGGGCACCCGGTTGACGCCGGTGGCCTCTCCCGCGGTCAGGTAGACGCAGACCAGCGGCGTACCGGCGTCGAGGGCCTGCTGCGTGTCCGGGTTCATGAAGTACAGGTCGTCGTCCGGATGGGCGAGGACCTGCATCATCAGGGCCCTGTGCGAGGTGCTGATCGGCAGGCCGGGCAGCGGGTCCGCGGTGGGGTTGCGGTGGCGGCGGGGCGGCGGAGGCGCCGTACAGGCGCCGAGGACCGCCGGACCCAGCACACCGGCGGCCACCGAGATCAGAGCGCGCCGGGGCACTCCCGTGAGAGATGCGTACAACGCGGGTCCGTCCGTCACACCGTGCTCCGTCCACTTCCCCACAGCGGGCGGCCGTGCGGCCCCGTGCCGCGTGCCGAATTCCGAGCAGGCGGCGGGGGTGAGCCGCTGCCGCGGGGGGATAGACGGAGATTTCCGGGGGCGGGTTGCCTGGGTTTCTACGGGTGTGGGCCGCGCGGGCCCGGACGGCCGCACGCCGGGCCCGGACGGACCCGCCTGGTTGCGGACGGACCCGTGCCGGGCCCGGACGGACCCGCCTGGTTGCGGACGGACCCGTGCCGGGCCCGGACGGACCCGTGTGGTCGCAGTACTAGCGGGCGGGTGGGCGCACCATGAACACGTCGATCGGGTCCTGTCGTTCCTCGGTGAACCCGTGGCGTTCGTAGAGCGCGCGGGCGGCGCTGCCCTGCAACACGTTCAGGCGCACGGTCACGTCTTCCTCGTCGGCCCGCGCGAGCAGCGAACCCAGCACGGCGGTACCGATCCCGCGCCCCTGGAGGGCGGGGGAGAGGTAGAAGCTCTCCAGCCGCCACCCGTTCTCGACCGGCCGCAGGGTGACGCAGCCCGCGAACGCGCCGTCCGCGAGGACGACCGAGGTGTGCTCCGGTGCGTAGACGTCCCGCAGCCGCTGTCGGACACGGTGTTCGTCGTACCGCCCGAGCCGCTCCAGGTCGGGACGCATCACGATGGCCCTCAGCTCGGCTATGACCTCGACGTCCTCGGGCTCGGCGGGGCGCAGCGCCCAGGCCGTGGCAGTGCTCTCGTTCACGGCTGGATTCTCGCAGCGTGGGGTGTGGGGTGTGGGGCGTGGGGCGTGGGGCGTGGGGCGTGGGGCGTGGGGCACGGCGTTCGGCCTCGGGCCTTGCGGAGCATCGGGCGCAGCTGTACGCAAGCTGCTGTACGCCCTGGCTCTGGAATGGGGCTACTTCTCGGCGAAGATCTCCTCGGCAGAGGTGGCGGTGACGGCTCGCATGAGCCACTGGCGCAGAGTCTCGGGGTCGCCGCAATCGATGATCCGCCCGCGAACATCGTCGGGAACGGCGATGCCGCGCTGTTCCAACACGAGCAGGATGTCCTCGGCGCGGCCCTGGGCGCGGCCCTGAGTTCGGCCTTCGTCCCGGATCTCTTCGGACATGAAGGACTTGTAGAAAGAGAGGTCCACGGCCACCAGATTCCTCCACTGTTGTGCGGCCGGGCGGTTGCCCAGGCCCTGTGCGGTGAGTTCGACGATGGGGTCGGCGATTGCTTCCGGTGTGTCCCGCAGTGCGGCGGACAGGGTTTTCAGTATGGCACCGACGTCCGGATTGTCGGCGTGTGTGATGGCGGCCAGGGTGGCTAGTGCGAAGTCTTTGCGGGCTTCGGCCACGTCGGTGATGACCGGCATGTTGTGCGGACCCGCGACGAGAGGGTTCAGGGCGAGTGTCTGCCATTGGCGGACGCCGATGGAGATGGGGCGTGCGGCCCAATCGGCGGTGGCGTGGTCCTGGCAGACGACCAGTAACAGGACGGGCAGTCCGTACCTGTTGTGGAGATAGCTGACGTAGTACGGCCAGCTGACGGTCTTGCGCGGGTCCTTCTTGCCCTGGGCTTCGATGGCGAGGAGGAAGGGCCCGTCGTCCTCGGTTTCGATCCGCAGCAGGGTGTCCACGCGGCGTTCGACCGGCCGGGCCTCGGTGAGGTCGGTGGGCATGAGGGTGACCGAGGTGGGTGGTGGGATGGCGACTCCGAGTACGTCGGAGACGCGGGAGAAGAGGCCGGGGTACTCCTGGAAGATGCGGTGCATTGCTTCGTGGGGCGAGCTGACCATGCAGGGTCCGTTCGGGTTGTGGGTGATGGTCCGGTCAGGCGGCTGTGCGCAGGTCTGAGCGGCAGTCGCGGCAGTGGCCGGGGTGGTGGGAGCGGAAGGCGCGGTCGCAGCGGTCGCAGTCCTGGAGCGGGATGACGACGGTGTTGCGCCGTGGGAGTGCGAGCTCCTCGGTCCCTGGCAGCGGTGGTGGCAGGAGCGTCGTGATCCGGTGGCGGAGGAGCTTGGCCGGGTGTTTGATGCCGATTCTGGCTCCGGTGGGGAGCGACTGGATGTGGGCGGCGAGCCCGATCGCGGTGAGGGAGAGTCCGTGGTGCTGGGTGAGGTGGTTGCCGATGACGGTGAAGCCTGCGGCATGCCGGGAGTTGATGTGGATGACACCGGATGAGGGTGTGGCGTCTCCGGGTACGGGGGACGGGGCGCGCGGGGGCGCGCTAACCTGCGGGGTATCCATCGGGAAGCTCCTACTTCCTCGGTGGTCAGGCCCTCGACTGAGATTGGCGTCTCGTCGGGGGCCGTCGCATGTCTGGAGTTGTCGCGGCGAGCATATGCCTGTCAACCCGTATGAAATCCAGCCCGGTTGCCCTATTTCACCCGCGTGAGTGACGGGGGTCGGGTTTGGGTGGGGAGGGTGTTTTCCCCAGGTCCCTTAAAGCTTTATGCGTCGTGGAATGCGGGGGCGTGGTGCACCGGGTCGTGGGTTTCCGCGACCCGGTGGAACGGTCGTGGTGCGAGGTCGAGTTCGGCCCAGACGGTCTTGCGCGGGACGGGTCCGACCTCGATGCCCCAGCGGTCGGCAAGCGCCTCGACGATCAGCAGGCCGCGCCCGCTCTCCGCGTGCCGGCCGGGGGTGGACACGACGGGCAGTTGCTCGCCCCGGGTGTCGGTCACCTCGATCCGCAGGAGCTCGTCGCGGCGGGCGGTGAGGCCGAGTTGGAAGTCCCGGCCCGGTACGCGGCCGTGGACGGCGGCGTTGGCGGCCAGCTCGGCGACGATGTGCGCGGCCGGTTCGCAGACGATCCCCCAATCGCCCAGATGCGCCACGGCCAGGAGGCGGGCGAGCCTGGCGCCCCGGCGGGTGGGGGAGAGCAACACGGTGAACTGCCGGACGGGAGCGGAATGTTCGGTTCGGGTGAGGTGTTGGTTCACGTCACTCAGCGTGGCCGTGCCTGCGTACCGTGAACAGCAACAAGCCCCTTACGTACGGTGATTGTCCCGTGGTTGTCCAGTGCTGTCCTGGCTGTCCGGGGTGACGTGTCGGGGAGACCGGGGGTTGAGTCGAGACGGCAGAACGCGTCGGAAGTGGGGCACGGATGAGCGTGGATGGGACCGGTACGGAACGCGGTGACGCCGGGGCGGACGAGCCGGGCTGGGACGTCGATCCCGATGACGAGTCGGGGGCGGCCGTGGTCGCGGCGGTGGGGCGTCAGATCAAGGCGTGGCGGGAGGCGGCGGGGCTGCGGGCCGGCGAGTTCGGGGCTGCGATCGGGTACGGGGAGGACCAGATCTACAAGGTGGAGGGCGGCCGTCGCATCCCCCGCCCGGAGTTTCTGGACAGGGCGGACGACGTGCTCGGGGCGGGCGGGAAGATCGCGGCGATGAAGCAGGACGTGGCGGAGGTCCGGTACCCGAAGAAGGTGCGGGATCTGGCGAAGCTGGAGGCCAAGGTCGTCGAGCTGGAGGCGTATCACCACCACAATATCAATGGCCTGTTGCAGACCGAGGAGCATATGCGGGCCCTGTTCGCGTCGTGGTTGCCTGCCTACACGCTGGACGAGATGGACCGCGTGGTGGCCGCTCGCATGGCCCGACGGTCCATCTTCGAGCGAGATCCCCTTCCGTCGCTGAGCTTTGTCCAGGAGGAGGTGACGCTTCGGCGTCCGGTCGGAGGCGCAATGGTGTTGCGCCGACAACTCGAACGCCTCTTGGACGTAGGGCGGTTGCGAAATGTGTCGATCCAGGTGATGCCGACCAACCGCGAGGAGCATCCTGGGACAGGCGGACTGATCGAGGTGCTGAAGTTCCCCGACGGCAGTGCGGTGGGGCGTTCCGAGGGAGCGTTCGGTGGCCGTCCGGTCTCCGACCCGAAGCAGCTCAGGATCCTTGGGTTGCGCTATGGGATGATCCGGGCCCAGGCTCTTACGCCACGGGAGTCGCTGGCCTTCATCGAGCACGTGCTGGGAGAGACATGATCAACAACCCCTCTGCCGGGGACGCTTCCGAGCTGGAGTGGTTCAAGAGCAGCTACAGCAGCAGTGGCGACGGCAACGACTGCGTCGAGGTCGCGTCCATCCCCGACGCGGTGCTCGTGCGCGACTCCAAGAACGCGCAGGGGGCCCGGCTCGCTTTCGCCTCAGGTGCTTGGGCGGGCTTCGTCTCGTACGCTGCCGGGCACTGATCCCACACGCACGCGCGCCCCCGAGCCCGGTTGATGCCGGACCGGGGGCGCGTTGCTGTCAGAAGATCCTGTCCTGGATGCCGACCTCGGCCCTGGGTTCCGCTTGGGTCGGAGGGGCGGAGGGGTCGGAGGCGTTGGTACGGGAAGGGGCGCCGACCAGTCCGTCAGAGGGCGAACGCCGGGTCTCCGGTCGACCGGAGAGCGGACAGTTCCACCGGGGCCAGCGAGGCGTCCGGGATGCCGCGCAGGATCTCCGCCCCGATCTCTGCCAGCCGGTGCCCGTCGGGTGGCGTAGCACCCAGGCCGATCGCGTATCCCGCCAGATCGTCGGCGGTGAGGGGGCGGGGCCAGATACGGGAATCCGGGGCGCCCGCCTCCGCGAGGGCGGCGGCCAGGGCGAGCAGGCGTCCGCGCAGCCGCCCCTCGTCGGGGCCGGGCCGTACGGAGGCCAGGGCCCAGGCGGTGTGCTGCGCGTGCAGCGGCGGCGGGGCGCAGAGCAGGGCGTGCGGTACGGGGCCGGAGTCGGCGGCGGATTCCAGGATCTCCCAGGCACGGAAGAGCTCCTCGGCGACGAGGTCGCGGCCGGCGGCGGACACCTGTGCGGTGCAGGAGCGGACCGGGGCGGTCGGCGTCAGCACCGTGAGCGGGAGGCTGCCCGCCTCCCCGTCACCGACCGCGCTGTCCCAGTCCCACGTGGCCCACGTCGCGAAGAAGTGCCGGAGCAGGGGGAGCGGCGCCAGGTCGCCCGACTCGTGTGCCGTGCGGGCGGCCAGTACGGACCAGGCCAGGCCCGGCAGCCCGCCGCACGGTGCGGAGTCCAGGCCGCGCGCCCCGGCCCACGCCTTCACCTCGCGCGCGAGGCCGGTGAACGCCGCCCGGTGCGGGTCCGCCGCCGCGAGCACCGCGTCCGCGTCGCTCACCGCGCTGAGCGCCACGCCCGCCGCCTCGCCCAGTTCGGTGCGGCGGGCGACCGCCTGTGCCGGGGGAAGGACACCCGTCGCGACGGTCACCAGGTCCACCCGGAGTCCGCCGAGGCGGAGACGCAGACCGGGCACGCGCGCACCGGTCACCTCACGCAGACCGGCGGCCTCCGGCAGCGCGGCGGCCAGCCGCGCCCGTACTCCCGGCAGATCCCCGTCCCCGGGCAGCGCCGCCACCAGGTCCACATCGGCGCCGGGCCGCGCACAGCCCATCCGCCGCGAGCCGGCCAACTGGACACACCCCTCGGGCAGAGCGGCGGCCACCCTGCGCACCACATCCGCTGCGACTGCCGCCTCCGCCTCCGCCCCTGCCGCTGCCCCTGCCTTCTCCGCCTCCACCACCCCGGCCCCCGCCCCGGCCAGCTCCACCCGGACCCCGAAGTGGTCCGAGGCGTACAGCCCGTCCGGCGTCGGGACGTCGCCCAGCAGCGTCGCCGACACGGGCCGCAGCCCCTCCGAGCGGACCAGCACCCGGTCCAGCCGGGACACCCGCCCCGTCAGGGAGGAGACGGCGGCCAGCGGGTTGACGGACGGATCGAAGGTCGGCGTCCGGTCGTCCGCGCCGTGCACCCGGCTCCAGGCGTCCGGCATCCCCAGCCGGTCCTGCGGGGTGCTCCCCCCGTCGTTGAAGTCGCCGAGCAGCATCACATCGCCCTCGACCGCCGCCAACCCGGTTGCGAGATCGGTCAGTTCGGCGTCGCGTCGAGCAGCGCCGTCCGCCGAATGGTCGCTGCTGAGATGGGTGACCGCCACCGTCACCGGCCCTGCCGCTGTCTCCACGACCACGGCGGCGACCGCCTTGTGCGGGCCGAGGACATGCAGACCCGCCTCCCGCACGGGGAGTCTGCTGAGCAGCAGCAGACCGCAGTCCGCGACGTCCCGGCCCGCCGGGTCGGCCCAGAACATGTAGCCCTCACGGACCCAGGGAGCCGACAACAGGAGTCCGAGCAGGGCGGGTTCGGCCTCCTGGAGGGCGATGACATCGGCATCCGCGGCGCGCAGGACGTCGAGGAGGAGCGGGCGGCGGCGGGCGGTGTCGATGCGGTCGCTGTCATAACGGTCCCAGAGGGTGTTCCAGGTCAGCAGCGTCAGGGGACCGGACAGAGCGGGCATGGACTCGGGCATGGACTCGGGCGCGGGCGCGGGCACGGGCACGGGCACGGACTCGGGCACCGGCGTCCAGGCGGCGTCCGGTACGGAGTACGTGTGCGGCGCGCGGGAGGTGAAGTACGGCGACGGCAGCCGCCGCGGCGCGCGTACCCGTCCGGCGTCCGTCGCGTCGATCCGGTCCACCCCCGAGGACCGGTCCCACACCACCTCGCCGTCCGCCTCGAAGAACAGCACCCGGTGCCAGGGAATGTCCCCGCCGGGCGTGAACCGAGGCAGCGGCACCCTCTTCGGCACGGTCCCGCGCTGCGCCACGCCCATCACGAAGCGTGCCGGGTCGAACCGCGCGTCCCAGCGGACCCGGTGGTAGATCTCCTCACTGGTACGCATTCAGGGCCTTCCGTCCGGATCGTGCCGGGCTCGCGTGCCCGGGTGCCGCGCCTCGCGGCGTTGTCGTCACTCGCCATGGCTCCGCCATGGCTCCCTCCTCCGCCCTGCGATCCACGGCACCGGACCCCGCTCCCTGATCCGGCCCGATCCGGACGGAAGGCCCTACGCGCTGTCCTCCACGGTTCCGCTCGCTCCGATGTACCAGGTCCGGTGGGCCTGGCCGGGGTACGGGGGCACGAACCGGTGCAGTTGCGAGGTCAGCACCTGCGAAGGCACCGGATGGGTGCGGCGTTCGTTGCGGCGGATCAGTTCCGCCTCGTCGACCAGGGCGACGGCGTGGGTCAGCAGCGCGTCCCTGCGCCGGGCGACCGCGTGCACCAGGGAACGCTGGTGCGCGTTGAGCGAGGTGGCGTCCCAGACGACCGTGGAGCCTGCGGTGAGCGCGGCGTCCAGCCGGTCGAGCCCTTCGCGCAGCACCTCCCCGTTGGCCTTCTGGTCCGCGCGCGAGCCCCGGGCCTGCCGCAGGTCGTCGAGCGAGAGATACGTGTCGACACCGGGCAGGGCGCGCGCGAAGGTGCTCTTGCCGCTGCCCGAAGGACCGACGAGATGGACCAGGCGCGGGAAGTCCCCCGTGCGCCACCGCCAGGTCGCGGCGACCGCCTCCTGCGCGGTGGTGACCCGGCCCAGGGCGTACGCCTCACGGGCCTGCGCCAGGCAGCGGTCGGCCGCCGCCGGGTCCAGGTCCGTGAAGGCCGCACGCAGTCCGGCCGGCTCCCGTACGTCCTGTGCGTGCAGCGCCGACCACTCCACCTGTTCACGTGCCTCGCCGCTGTCCGCCACGGTCGCGGCCAGCGCGTGCAGCAGTCCGAGATCGGCGGCGGAGGACAACCGGGCCAGGCCGGTCGGGCGCTCCTCGTCCGGGTACGGGCGGTGCAGCGCGGGATGCAGTCCGACGAGATCCGCGACGCGCCGGGCCGACGGCATCCCCAGCGTCCGCGCCAGCGCGGGCGCGAGCTCGGCGCGCCGTCCGCGGTGCAGCAGCGCGGCCAGCACGCCGGTCAGCCGGTCGTCGCCCGTCCGGCCCAGGGCGTCGAGGGCGTCTCCCATCGCGGCAGCGGCCCCCGCGTCCCACCCGGCCGCGCCCGTCGCCCCGGCCAGCGCCACCGGGTCGACCGGTGCCCCCGACCGTACGGCCCACAGGGCGGCGGCCGGGCCGAGCCCGTTCTCCACGACGGAGGCGTGCATCCAGTGCGTGTCGGTCCGCACGTGGCCGGGCCGCACCCACTTCGCCACCCGGCGCCCGAAGTCCGCCGCGCCGAAACCGTCGGCCGGCCGTACGACGTACCCCTCCTGCCGCCCCGTGTCCGGCCGCAACGCCCGCAGCGCCCTTTCGGCCCGCGCGTCGAACACCCCGCGCCACAGCACCGGCGGCACCGGAATCCCCAGCCCGCGCAGGAACACCACCGTCCGGTCCCAGTCCAGGCAGCGGTCCCCGTCCCAGACGGAGAAGCCGTAGAAGAAGCTCTCCAAGCCGTCGTACGCGATCGAATGGCGCGCAAACATGTTCTCTCCGCACACCCGCCACCCCTCGGGGACACGGGCCCCGATCCGGCCCTGGAGCGCCTTCACCCAGCCACGCGAGGGGTGGTGGGCGGAATCGAGCGAGCGGGCGTGCAGACCGTCGGCGTAGAGCGTGGTGTTCTCGCCGTCCAGCTTCTCGGTGACGACGACCTCGCGGCCGGTCAGCCCGGAGAGGTCCGCCATCCGCACATCGTCCGAGGTGGCCCCGGGCGACCACGGCAGGTGTGCGGTGCGCGGATAGTGCGTACGCATGATCGATGCCCCTGGTGACGACGGCGTGCCCGGCCGGTCACTGTAGGGGGGAGGGTCCGCGGCCCTCGAACGAATTACGAGGGGCGGCACCGGCGCTTCGGCGGCCGTCCGTGAGCGGGTCCGGCGGTCCGCCGGATGACGTCGAGCGGTGCCCCGCGCTGCTCCCGACGCGCGCCCCCGTTTGACCGAAGGGCCACGGGGGGTAAGATCCTCCACCCGATTGGCCAGGCTCGCGCCGCGTATGGCACACTGACCAGGTTGCTCGGTTGAGTGTCAATGCTGCGCGCCTCCCGCCGGGAGGACCGGAAGCGAGTCCCACAGTACTCGTCGACCCCCTGCGGGTCGGACGTACGGGAATCTTCCGGGAAGCGTCAGTGGGGCATCGGCCAGGCGCCCGGCGGGTGTTCCGCCCCCGGTCTCGCGGTCCTCGGGCCCGCACCCCCTTGGTTGGGAAATCCTTCGGGAGATCTGCGTAGAGGGGATGCGACACGCCCGACCGCGTGGGTCGGAGACGGAGTCTTGAGAACTCCCGGGTTCCAGAGCGTTACGAGAGACAGGACTACTAGTAGCCATGGCGGGACAGAAGATCCGCATCCGGCTCAAGGCCTACGACCACGAGGTCATCGACTCCTCGGCGAAGAAGATCGTCGAGACGGTGACCCGCACTGGTGCGTCGGTCGCGGGCCCGGTGCCGCTGCCCACTGAGAAGAACGTGTACTGCGTCATCAAGTCGCCGCACAAGTACAAGGACTCGCGCGAGCACTTCGAGATGCGCACGCACAAGCGCCTCATCGACATCCTCGACCCCACGCCGAAGACGGTTGACTCGCTGATGCGTCTCGACCTGCCGGCGGGCGTCGACATCGAGATCAAGCTCTGAGGTGACGCGCGAGATGGCTAAGAACATTAAGGGCGTCCTGGGCGAGAAGCTCGGCATGACCCAGGTCTGGGACGAGAACAACCGGGTCGTCCCGGTGACCGTCGTCAAGGCCGGGCCGTGCGTCGTCACCCAGGTCCGCACCAACGACAACGACGGCTACGAGGCAGTCCAGATCGCCTTCGGCGAGATCGACCCCCGCAAGGTGAACAAGCCCCTCAAGGGCCACTTCGCCAAGGCCGACGTGACCCCGCGCCGCCACCTGGTGGAGCTGCGCACCTCCGACGCCAGCGAGTACACGCTGGGTCAGGAAGTCACTGCCGAGGTGTTCGAGTCCGGCGTCAAGGTCGACGTCACGGGCAAGAGCAAGGGCAAGGGCTTCGCCGGTGTCATGAAGCGTCACAACTTCAAGGGCCTCGGCGCCGGTCACGGCACCCAGCGCAAGCACCGCTCTCCCGGTTCCATCGGTGGCTGCGCCACCCCGGGCCGTGTGTTCAAGGGCCTCCGCATGGCGGGCCGTATGGGCAACGAGCGAGTCACCACCCAGAACCTGACCGTTCACGCCGTTGACGCGGAGAAGGGTCTGCTCCTCATCAAGGGCGCAGTCCCCGGTCCGAACGGCGGCCTCGTCCTGGTCCGTACCGCGGCCAAGGGGGCTTGAGGAACCGATGAGCACCATTGACATCCTTTCGCCGGCAGGCGACAAGGCCGGGACCGTCGAGCTCCCCGCGGAGATCTTCGACGCCAAGACCAGCGTTCCGCTGATCCACCAGGTCGTTGTCGCACAGCTGGCAGCTGCCCGTCAGGGCACGCACAAGACCAAGACCCGCGGCGAAGTCCGTGGCGGTGGCCGCAAGCCGTACCGCCAGAAGGGCACCGGCCGCGCGCGCCAGGGTTCGACCCGTGCGCCGCAGTTCGCCGGCGGTGGCGTCGTCCACGGCCCGCAGCCGCGTGACTACTCGCAGCGGACCCCGAAGAAGATGAAGGCCGCCGCCCTGCGCGGAGCCCTCTCGGACCGGGCCCGTCACTCCCGCATCCACGTCGTCACCGGCGTGGTCGAGGGTGCTGTCTCCACCAAGGCCGCCAAGACGCTGTTCGGCAAGATCTCGGAGCGCAAGAACCTGCTCCTGGTCGTCGACCGCTCGGACGAGGCCGCGTGGCTGTCCGCCCGCAACCTGCCCCAGGTGCACATCCTGGATCCGGGTCAGCTGAACACGTACGACGTGATCGTCTCTGACGACGTGGTCTTCACCCAGGCCGCCTTCGAGTCCTTCGTGTCTGGCCCCCAGACCGCTGAGACCGAAGGGAGCGACGCCTGATGAGCGAGGCGACCGTTACCAGCAAGACCTACACGGACCCGCGCGACATCCTCGTCAAGCCGGTCGTGTCCGAGAAGAGCTACGCGCTGCTCGACGAGAACAAGTACACGTTCATCGTCGCGCCCGGCTCCAACAAGACCCAGATCAAGCAGGCCGTGGAAGCGGTCTTCTCGGTCAAGGTCACCGGGGTCAACACGATCAACCGGCAGGGCAAGCGCAAGCGGACCAAGACCGGCTTCGGCAAGCGCGCCGACACCAAGCGCGCCATCGTGACCCTCGCCGAGGGCGACCGTATCGACATCTTCGGCGGCCCGACCTCCTGACGGAGGTCGAGACGTCCAGGATCCGGAATTCTTCCGAGGACTGAGAAATAATGGGTATCCGCAAGTACAAGCCGACGACGCCGGGCCGTCGTGGCTCCAGCGTCGCCGACTTTGTCGAGATCACGCGGTCCACGCCGGAGAAGTCGCTGGTCCGCCCCCTGCACAGCAAGGGCGGCCGTAACAACGCCGGTCGTGTGACCGTTCGCCACCAGGGCGGTGGCCACAAGCGCGCCTACCGAGTGATCGACTTCCGTCGTCACGACAAGGACGGCGTGCCGGCCAAGGTCGCGCACATCGAGTACGACCCGAACCGCACCGCGCGCATCGCGCTCCTGCACTACGCCGACGGCGAGAAGCGCTACATCATCGCGCCGCGTGGCCTGACGCAGGGCGACCGTGTCGAGAACGGCCCGGCCGCCGACATCAAGCCCGGCAACAACCTGGCGCTGCGCAACATCCCGGTCGGTACGACCATCCACGCCATCGAGCTGCGGCCCGGCGGCGGCGCGAAGTTCGCCCGCTCCGCGGGTGCCTCCGTGCAGCTGCTGGCGAAGGAGGGCACCATGGCCCACCTTCGTATGCCGTCGGGTGAGATCCGCCTGGTCGACGCCCGCTGCCGCGCCACCATCGGTGAGGTCGGCAACGCCGAGCAGTCGAACATCAACTGGGGCAAGGCCGGCCGCATGCGCTGGAAGGGCGTTCGCCCGACCGTCCGCGGTGTCGCGATGAACCCGGTTGACCACCCGCACGGTGGTGGTGAGGGCAAGACCTCCGGTGGTCGCCACCCGGTCTCGCCGTGGGGTCAGAAGGAGGGTCGTACTCGTTCTCCCAAGAAGGCGAGCAACAAGTACATCGTCCGCCGCCGCAAGACGAACAAGAAGCGCTAGGAGCGGGTTTAGATGCCGCGCAGTCTCAAGAAGGGGCCCTTCGTCGACGGCCACCTCATCAAGAAGGTGGACGTACAGAACGAGGCAGGCACCAAGAACGTCATCAAGACCTGGTCCCGTCGCTCGATGATCGTCCCGGCCATGCTGGGTCACACCATCGCGGTGCACAACGGCAAGATCCACATCCCGGTGTTCGTCACCGAGTCGATGGTCGGCCACAAGCTCGGCGAGTTCTCGCCGACTCGCACCTTCCGCGGCCACGTCAAGGACGACCGGAAGTCGAAGCGCCGCTAAGCGCGGGGTGGAAACGACTATGACTTACACCGAAGGGACAACCATGGAAGCCAGGGCCCAGGCGCGGTACATCCGCGTCACGCCCATGAAGGCCCGCCGCGTGGTGGACCTCATCCGTGGCATGGATGCCACGGAGGCTCAGGCGGTCCTGCGTTTCGCCCCGCAGGCCGCGAGCGTGCCGGTCGGCAAGGTGCTGGACAGCGCCATTGCCAACGCCGCACACAACTACGACCACACCGACGCCTCTTCGCTGGTCATCAGCGAGGCGTACGTGGACGAGGGTCCGACCCTGAAGCGGTTCCGTCCGCGTGCTCAGGGTCGTGCCTACCGGATCCGTAAGCGGACCAGCCACATCACCGTGGTCGTCAGCAGCAAGGAAGGAACCCGGTAATGGGCCAGAAGGTAAACCCGCACGGGTTCCGGCTCGGCATCACCACGGACTTCAAGTCCCGTTGGTACGCCGACAAGCTGTACAAGGACTACGTCAAGGAAGACGTCGCCATTCGTCGCATGATGACGAAGGGCATGGAGCGGGCCGGCATCTCGAAGGTCGAGATCGAGCGCACCCGCGACCGCGTCCGCGTTGACATCCACACCGCCCGTCCGGGCATCGTCATCGGCCGCCGTGGCGCCGAGGCCGATCGCATCCGTGGCGAGCTGGAGAAGCTGACCGGCAAGCAGGTCCAGCTGAACATCCTTGAGGTCAAGAACCCCGAGGTGGACGCTCAGCTGGTGGCCCAGGCCGTCGCCGAGCAGCTCTCCTCCCGCGTCTCCTTCCGTCGTGCCATGCGCAAGAGCATGCAGAGCTCGATGAAGGCCGGCGCCAAGGGCATCAAGATCCAGTGCGGTGGCCGCCTCGGCGGCGCCGAGATGTCCCGCTCGGAGTTCTACCGCGAGGGCCGCGTGCCCCTGCACACGCTCCGCGCGAACGTCGACTACGGCTTCTTCGAGGCCAAGACGACCTTCGGCCGCATCGGTGTGAAGGTCTGGATCTACAAGGGCGACGTCAAGAACATCGCCGAGGTCCGCGCCGAGAACGCCGCTGCCCGCGCCGGCAACCGCCCGGCCCGTGGCGGCGCTGACCGCCCGGCCGGCCGTGGTGGCCGCGGTGGCGAGCGTGGCGGTCGCGGTCGCAAGCCGCAGCAGCAGTCGGCTCCGGCTGCCGAGGCCCCCAAGGCCGAAGCTCCCGCCGCTGCCGCTCCGGCTGCTGAGAGCACCGGAACGGAGGCCTGACCGAAATGCTGATCCCCCGTAGGGTCAAGCACCGCAAGCAGCACCACCCGAAGCGCAGCGGTATGTCCAAGGGTGGCACGCAGGTTGCGTTCGGCGAGTACGGCATCCAGGCGCTGACCCCGGCGTACGTGACGAACCGTCAGATCGAGGCAGCTCGTATCGCGATGACCCGCCACATCAAGCGTGGCGGCAAGGTCTGGATCAACATCTACCCGGACCGTCCCCTGACGAAGAAGCCCGCCGAGACCCGCATGGGTTCCGGTAAGGGTTCTCCCGAGTGGTGGATCGCGAACGTCAAGCCGGGTCGGGTGATGTTCGAGCTGTCCTACCCGAACGAGAAGATTGCTCGTGAGGCGCTTACCCGCGCTGCTCACAAGCTTCCGATGAAGTGCCGCATCGTTCGGCGCGAGGCAGGTGAGGCGTGATGTCGGCCGGAACCAAGGCGTCCGAGCTGCGCGAGCTGGGCAACGAGGAGCTGCTCAACAAGCTCCGCGAGGCCAAGGAAGAGCTGTTCAACCTCCGCTTCCAGGCGGCGACGGGACAGCTCGAGAACCACGGTCGGCTCAAGTCCGTCCGTAAGGACATCGCCCGGATCTACACCCTGATGCGCGAGCGCGAGCTGGGCATCGAGACGGTGGAGAGCGTCTGATGAGCGAGAAGACTGTGACTGAGACGACTGACAAGAAGAGCGGCTCGTCCGCGGGCGACCGCGGTTTCCGCAAGACCCGTGAGGGTCTGGTCGTCAGCGACAAGATGGACAAGACCGTCGTCGTCGCTGTCGAGGACCGTGTCAAGCACGCGCTGTACGGCAAGGTCATCCGCCGTACGAACAAGCTCAAGGCACATGACGAGCAGAACGCCGCCGGCGTCGGCGACCGCGTCCTCCTGATGGAGACCCGGCCGCTGTCCGCCACGAAGCGGTGGCGCGTCATCGAGATCCTCGAGAAGGCCAAGTAATTCCTGAGAGGCATTCCCCTCAGGCAAGTTCCGCCAGGCTCGGCGGGGGCTCCTTCACCGGAGCCCCCGCCGGGAACCGGCAGACGATCAGGAGATAGACGTGATCCAGCAGGAGTCGCGACTTCGTGTCGCCGACAACACGGGTGCGAAGGAAATCCTCACCATCCGTGTTCTCGGTGGTTCGGGTCGCCGCTACGCGGGCATCGGTGACGTCATCGTCGCCACCGTCAAGGACGCGATCCCCGGTGGCAACGTGAAGAAGGGTGACGTCGTCAAGGCCGTCATCGTTCGCACCGTCAAGGAGCGTCGCCGCCAGGATGGCTCGTACATCCGCTTCGACGAGAACGCCGCTGTCATTCTGAAGAACGACGGCGACCCCCGCGGCACCCGTATCTTCGGCCCGGTGGGCCGTGAGCTGCGCGAGAAGAAGTTCATGAAGATCATCTCGCTCGCGCCGGAGGTGCTGTAAGCATGAAGATCAAGAAGGGCGACCTGGTTCAGGTCATCACCGGTAAGGACAAGGGCAAGCAGGGCAAGGTCATCGTGGCCTACCCGGCTCAGGACCGCGTCCTCGTCGAGGGTGTCAACCGGGTCAAGAAGCACACCAAGGCCGGTCAGACGGCTCGCGGTTCGCAGACCGGCGGCATCGTCACCACCGAGGCCCCGATTCACGTCAGCAACGTTCAGCTGGTTGTGGAGAAGGACGGCAACAAGGTCGTCACCCGCGTCGGCTACCGCTTCGACGACGAGGGCAACAAGATCCGCGTTGCCAAGCGGACCGGTGAGGACATCTGATGACTGCCACCACTGCGCCGCGTCTCAAGACGCGCTACCGCGAGGAAATCGCCGGCAAGCTGCGTGAGGAGTTCTCGTACGAGAACGTCATGCAGATCCCCGGCCTGGTCAAGATCGTGGTCAACATGGGTGTGGGCGACGCCGCCCGCGACTCCAAGCTGATCGATGGCGCCGTGCGCGACCTCACCACGATCACCGGCCAGAAGCCGGCCGTCACCAAGGCCCGCAAGTCCATCGCGCAGTTCAAGCTGCGTGAGGGTCAGCCGATCGGCTGCCACGTCACCCTTCGTGGTGACCGGATGTGGGAGTTCCTGGACCGTACGCTGTCGCTCGCGCTGCCGCGTATCCGTGACTTCCGTGGCCTGTCGCCGAAGCAGTTCGACGGCCGTGGCAACTACACCTTCGGTCTCACGGAGCAGGTCATGTTCCACGAGATCGACCAGGACAAGATCGACCGGGTCCGGGGCATGGACATCACCGTGGTCACCACGGCGACCAATGACGACGAGGGTCGTGCCCTCCTTCGTCACCTCGGCTTCCCGTTCAAGGAGAACTGACCGTGGCGAAGAAGGCTCTGATCGCTAAGGCCGCCCGTAAGCCGAAGTTCGGCGTTCGCGCGTACACGCGCTGCCAGCGCTGCGGCCGGCCCCACTCCGTCTACCGCAAGTTCGGCCTGTGCCGCGTGTGCCTTCGTGAGATGGCTCACCGTGGCGAGCTGCCGGGCGTGACCAAGAGCTCCTGGTAATTCTCCTTCGCCCTTTGGGCGTTGGGAATCACCGGAGACTCTCGGTAAGCATCTGGTCGGCAGGAACCCGGCCTCACATGCCGTAGGCTTGTGGGGTTGGGCGCCTGCCGCCCAAGACCGACTTACTACGCCGTAGGTCCCCGCACCGCACCCGTCCTGCCTCTGAGTAGGGAGAGGGATGGCGCATACAGGAAACCCCGGCGAGAGAGGCCGAAGGCCAACTCATGACCATGACTGATCCCATCGCAGACATGCTCACGCGTCTGCGTAACGCGAACTCGGCGTATCACGACGACGTCACGATGCCGCACAGCAAGATCAAGTCGCACATCGCGGAGATCCTCCAGCAGGAGGGCTTCATCACCGGCTGGAAGGTCGAGGACGCCGAGGTCGGCAAGAACCTCGTCCTGGAGCTGAAGTTCGGCCCGAACCGCGAGCGTTCGATCGCCGGCATCAAGCGCATCTCCAAGCCGGGTCTGCGTGTGTACGCAAAGTCCACCAACCTGCCGAAGGTCCTCGGCGGCCTGGGCGTGGCGATCATCTCCACGTCCCACGGTCTCCTGACCGGCCAGCAGGCCAGCAAGAAGGGCGTAGGTGGGGAAGTCCTCGCCTACGTCTGGTAGTCGGGAACGGAGGAATAGCTCATGTCGCGAATCGGCAAGCTCCCCATCCAGGTTCCCGCCGGTGTGGACGTCACCATCGATGGCCGCACGGTCGCGGTGAAGGGCCCCAAGGGCACCCTCTCGCACACCGTCGCGTCGCCGATCGAGGTCACCAAGGGTGAGGACGGCGTCCTGAACGTCGTCCGCCCGAACGACGAGCGTCAGAACAAGGCCCTTCACGGCCTGTCCCGCACGCTGGTGGCGAACATGATCACCGGTGTGACCCAGGGATACACCAAGGCGCTCGAGATCAGTGGTGTCGGTTACCGCGTCCAGGCGAAGGGCTCCAACCTGGAGTTCGCCCTGGGCTACAGCCACCCGATCCTGATCGAGGCCCCGGAGGGCATCACCTTCAAGGTGGAGTCCCCCACGAAGTTCTCGGTCGAGGGCATCGACAAGCAGAAGGTCGGCGAGACCGCGGCCAAGATCCGCAAGCTGCGGAAGCCTGACCCGTACAAGGCCAAGGGCGTCAAGTACGCCGGCGAGGTCATCCGCCGCAAGGTCGGAAAGGCTGGTAAGTAGCCATGGCATACGGCGTGAAGATCGCCAAGGGCGACGCCTACAAGCGTGCCGCCCGCAAGCGTCGTCACATCCGCGTCCGCAAGCACGTCTCCGGTTCGCCGGAGCGTCCCCGCTTGGTCGTGACGCGTTCCAACCGCCACATCGTGGCTCAGGTCATCGACGACATCGCGGGCCACACGCTCGCGTCGGCGTCGACCCTGGACACGTCCATCCGTGGTGGCGAGGGCGACAAGAGCACCCTGGCCAAGCAGGTCGGCGCCCTGGTCGCTGAGCGTGCCAAGGCCGCAGGCGTCGAGGCCGTCGTGTTTGACCGCGGTGGTAACCAGTACGCCGGGCGGATTGCCGCTCTGGCTGACGCCGCCCGTGAAGCCGGGCTGAAGTTCTAGCCCCGGTTCCTACGCACAGCGGACGTAACAGAGAGAGGTAAATCCAATGGCTGGACCCCAGCGCCGCGGAAGCGGTGCCGGTGGCGGCGAGCGGCGGGACCGGAAGGGCCGTGACGGCGGCGCAGCTGCCGCCGAGAAGACCGCGTACGTCGAGCGCGTCGTCGCGATCAACCGCGTCGCCAAGGTTGTGAAGGGTGGTCGTCGCTTCAGCTTCACCGCGCTGGTCGTGGTGGGCGATGGTGACGGCACCGTCGGTGTCGGTTACGGCAAGGCCAAGGAAGTTCCCGCGGCCATTGCCAAGGGCGTGGAAGAAGCCAAGAAGAGCTTCTTCAAGGTTCCGCGTATCCAGGGCACCATCCCTCACCCGATCCAGGGCGAGAAGGCTGCGGGCGTCGTCCTGCTGAAGCCTGCTTCCCCCGGTACCGGTGTGATCGCCGGTGGCCCGGTGCGCGCCGTCCTGGAGTGCGCCGGCGTTCACGACATCCTGTCGAAGTCGCTCGGCTCCGACAACGCGATCAACATCGTGCACGCGACCGTGGCGGCCCTCAAGGGCCTGCAGCGTCCCGAGGAGATCGCGGCCCGCCGCGGTCTGCCGCTTGAGGACGTCGCCCCCGCGGCTCTGCTCCGTGCGCGTGCGGGAGCGGGTGCGTAATGGCTCGCCTCAAGATCACGCAGACGAAGTCGTACATCGGCAGCAAGCAGAACCACCGCGACACCCTTCGTTCGCTCGGGCTCAAGCGCCTGCACGACGTGGTTGTCAAGGAGGACCGCCCCGAGTTCCGCGGAATGGTGCACACCGTCCGCCACCTCGTGACGGTTGAGGAGGTCGACTGACATGGCGGAGAACAAGCCGCTGAAGGCCCATGACCTCCGGCCCGCCCCGGGCGCCAAGACCGCCAAGACCCGTGTGGGTCGTGGTGAGGCGTCCAAGGGTAAGACCGCCGGTCGTGGCACCAAGGGCACCAAGGCCCGCTACCAGGTTCCGGAGCGCTTCGAGGGTGGGCAGATGCCCCTCCACATGCGTCTCCCGAAGCTCAAGGGCTTCAAGAACCCGTTCCGCACCGAGTACCAGGTCGTGAACCTGGACAAGCTCGCGACGCTCTACCCCGAGGGTGGAGAGGTCACCGTGGCCGACCTGGTCGCCAAGGGTGCGGTGCGCAACAACCACCTCGTCAAGGTCCTCGGACAGGGCGAGATCTCCGTGGCGCTGCAGGTTTCGGTTGACGCCGTTTCCGGCTCCGCCAAGGAGAAGATCGCCGCCGCCGGCGGCACCGTCACCGAGCTCGTCTGAGACAACTCGATGGCCTGAACATCCGACCGGGGATGCCTCTCATATGGGGCATCCCCGGTTGGTCGTTCCTAGGGGGGCATAGTCGCCGGTAAGGTGGCGTGCGTTGTTGTGTGGTAACCCCTCGGGCACCCGCCCGCGGGCCTTTTGACCGTTACGTATTCGTCGATCCTCAAGACCGTCACCTCTACGCATTGCGCGGGGGTCGCAGGAGGCACCGTGCTCACCGCGTTCGCCCGGGCGTTCAAGACGCCCGACCTGCGCAAGAAGCTGCTCTTCACGCTCGGCATCATCGTGATCTACCGGCTCGGGGCACACGTCCCCGTACCGGGAGTGAGTTACGAGAACGTCCAGACCTGTGTTGATCAGGCCAGCAAGGGCAACAACAGCCTCTTCGGCCTGGTGAACATGTTCAGCGGTGGTGCACTGCTGCAGATCACGATCTTCGCGCTCGGCATCATGCCGTACATCACGGCCAGCATCATTCTTCAGCTGCTGACCGTGGTGATTCCCCGACTTGAGGCGCTCAAGAAGGAGGGGCAGTCCGGCCAGGCCAAGATCACGCAGTACACGCGTTATCTGACCGTCGCGCTCGCCATCCTCCAGGGCACCGGCCTGGTGGCCACCGCCACCAGTGGCGCACTGTTCAGCGGCTGCCCGGTCGCCGACCAGATCGTGCCGAACCAGTCGATCTTCACGACCATCATCATGGTGGTCACCATGACCGCGGGCACCGCGGCCGTCATGTGGCTCGGTGAGCTCATCACCGACCGCGGCATCGGCAACGGCATGTCGATCCTGATGTTCATCTCGATCGCCGCCAGCTTCCCCGGCGCCCTCTGGGCCATCAAGACCAGCGGCAAGCTGGCCGATGGCTGGATCGAGTTCGGCACCGTCATCCTGATCGGCTTCGTGATGGTGGGTCTCGTCGTCTTCGTCGAGCAGGCCCAGCGCCGTATCCCGGTGCAGTACGCGAAGCGCATGATCGGCCGCCGGTCGTACGGCGGTACGTCGACGTACATCCCGCTGAAGGTGAATCAGGCGGGTGTGATCCCCGTCATCTTCGCTTCTTCGCTGCTCTACATCCCCGCCCTGATCGTGCAGTTCTCCAACTCCACTGCCGGCTGGGCGACCTGGATCAAGGACAACTTCGTCAAGGGCGACCACCCGTACTACATCACGGCGTACTTCCTGTTGATCGTCTTCTTCGCCTTCTTCTATGTGGCGATTTCGTTCAACCCCGAGGAAGTCGCCGACAACATGAAGAAGTATGGTGGCTTCATCCCGGGTATCCGGGCTGGTCGACCTACTGCCGAGTATCTGAGCTACGTGCTCAACAGGATCACTTGGCCGGGCTCGCTGTACCTGGGGCTGATCGCTCTCGTGCCGACGATGGCGTTGGCAGGCTTCGGTGGCGCGAACCAGAACTTCCCGTTCGGCGGGACAAGCATCCTCATCATCGTGGGTGTGGGTCTGGAGACCGTGAAGCAGATTGAGAGTCAGCTCCAGCAGCGCAATTACGAAGGGTTCCTCCGCTGATGCGAATCGTCCTCGTCGGGCCGCCCGGTGCCGGCAAGGGAACGCAGGCTGCGTACCTTGCCAAGAACCTGTCGATTCCGCAGATCTCCACGGGCGATCTCTTCCGCGCCAACATCAGTCAGGGCACCGACCTTGGCAAGCAGGCCCGCGCGTACATGGATGAGGGTCAGTTGGTTCCGGACGAGGTCACCATCGGGATGGCCAAGGACCGCATGTCCCAGCCGGACGCCGAGAACGGCTTCCTGCTGGACGGCTTCCCGCGCAACGTGGGTCAGGCCGAGGCTCTTGACGACATGCTGAAGGACGAGGGCACCAAGCTGGACGCGGTCCTGGACCTGGAGGTCCCCGAGGACGAGGTGGTCAAGCGCATCGCCGGCCGCCGCATCTGCCGGAACGACGGCTCGCACGTCTTCCACGTGACGTACAACCCGCCGAAGACCGAGGGTGTCTGCGACACCTGCGGCGGCGAGCTGTACCAGCGCGACGACGACACCGAGGACACGGTCCGCACTCGGCTGGAGGTCTACCACACGCAGACCGAGCCGATCATCGACTACTACAGGGCCCAGGACCTGGTGGTCACCATCTCCGCGCTCGGCAAGGTCACCGATGTGACCGAGCGGGCGATGGAGGCTCTCAAGTCCGCCAAGGACTGAGAGGGAAACACCCGCAGTACTTCCGCAGTCGGGCGCGGCGGCCAAGGGGGCCGCGGCCGCCAGCGTGCGCCGGATAGGGGGGTGCGGCCGTACCAG